>DPSD01000525.1 GCA_003538495.1 Accumulibacter sp. | reverse complement strand
GGCCCGTTTTGAAGTCATGGCCGTTCAAGGCCGAATGGTGGCCGATGTTTCATTCAAGCGGGTCGCCTTGCAGCGCGCCCCCTTTAATTCTTCGTTAGGTGTCAAAAAGAGGCGGAAATGCACCCGATAGAACTTCTCGTCAGCAAAGCGGATGCCGCGATTAATGAAGAGGATTTCGATACGTTGATCGACATCTATTCCGATGACGCTGTCCTTGTGATCAAGCCGGGAATGAACGCCGTGGGAAAGGAACAGATCAGAAAGGCATTTGAAGCGATCGCGGCTCACTTCGAGCACAGCTTGGATGTGAGGCAGGCTGGAATGGCAATCCTGGAAACCGGAGATACTGCGTTGGTGCTGGCCAAGACTGTTGTCTCGGCGAAGAATCTCCAAGCTACCGAGCGGAAGGCCACCTATGTTTTCAAAAGAGGCAGCGACAATCGGTGGGTATGCGCGATTGATAATTCCTACGGGCACGATCTGCTTGAAGCAACTGCCTAACCACAAATACGGACTCAGCCTATGCAAAACTCAATGGTCACAACCGCGCTCACCTTGCCGGGTTACAAGGTGGTGAGCAATCTCGGCGTCGTGCGCGGCATCACCGTCCGCTCGCGCTCCATCGTCGGCAACTTCTTTGGCGGGCTGCAATCAATCTTTGGTGGCAACATCACCATCTACACCAACCTGTGCGAGCAGGCGCGCTCCGAGACCTATCAGCTGATGTGCCAGCACGCGCAGGCGCTTGGAGCAAACGCGATCATCGCCATGCGCTACGACGCCACCGAACTGATGACGGGGCTGACCGAAGTACTGTGCTACGGTACGGCCGTCGTCGTGGAAGCAGAGGCCGGTGTCTGACGTGCCAGAGTGTGGCCTTGATACTCCGTTTGATTCCTCATGCAGTTGCAACGTACCCCTATATTCCTGACCGGCTCCGCGGCGCTCATGATGCTGCTGGTGTTTTCCGGCATCCACCCCTTCGATCGCACGACCTGGGTGCTCGAGGTTTTCCCCATCTTCATCGCGCTGCCGGTTCTCTGGGCGACCTGTCGCCGCTTCCCTTTGACGAATCTTCTGTATGCCCTGGTCTTTGTGCATGCCGTCGTCCTCATGGCCGGCGGCCACTATTCCTATGCCCGGGTGCCCCTCGGATTCGAGATCGCAGATTTGTTGCACCTCCACCGAAATCCCTACGACAAGATCGGCCATTTCTTCCAGGGCTTCGTGCCTGCCCTGGTTGTGCGCGAGATATTCATTCGCGGCGGGTATGTGCGAGGCAGGAAAATGCTGACCTTCCTATCCGTGTGTGTCGTGCTTGCGATCAGCGCAAGCTACGAACTCATCGAGTGGGCGTCGGCCGTCGCACTCGGACAAGGGGCCGATGAATTCCTCGGGACGCAGGGCGACCCCTGGGATACCCAGTCCGACATGCTGTTTGCGCTCATCGGAGGCATTGCGGCGATGCTCGGTCTCTCGCGCATCCATGACGATCAGATCCATCGCTTGCGCGTCGTGACGCCACAAGCCGGAATGGAACCCACTGAACACTGATGAGTCCCGACTACGCCAAGACACTCCGCGCGCTGCTGCAAACCCAGCAAGTGGCCGCCCTTGGAACGCTCCACGCGGGCCAGCCCTATGTGTCCATGGTGCCTTTCGCCCTGCTTCCCGGCGGCGCGGACTTCATCATTCATGTCAGCCAGCTCGCGGCGCACACCAGGGATATGCTGACGCATCCGCAGGTGAGCCTGCTGGTGATCGCGCCACCCACGCCCGAGGTGATCGCCCAGGAGCTGGCGCGGATCACGATACAGGGCGAGGCGGTGCAGGTCACCAGCGGCACGCCCGAGCGTGCCGCGGCCAGGGCGGCCTACCTATCGCGGTTTCCCCAGAGCGAACTGACGTTCGGGTTTTCCGACTTCTCGCTGTTCAGGATCGTGCCGAACTCGATCCGTTTTGTCGGCGGCTTTGCGCAGGCGACGACGATTTCGCGGGAGACGCTGGCCGAGGCCCTGGGCCAGGGTGGCCAACCCTAAAGCTGCGGCTTGGCATCGTGCGCGGCGCGCATGAAAGGCCGGGCAGTTCCGGTGTGCTATGTTGAACGAGGAGGTATCCACCATGCAAAACGCTCGTCCGAACTCCCATTCGACCGTCAAATCCATACGCGCGGCGCTGGAGCGCGAATCGCGCATCGATCTGCATCGCTGGCCCGTCAGCATCGAGTTGACCGCCGATGATGCGCTGGTTCTGGAGGGCGAAGTCGGGAGCGTCGCCGCCAAGAAGCGGGCGCTGGAGATAGCGGGATCCTGGCTCAACGTGCGCGGCGTGGTCGACCGCCTGCATGTGGCACCTTCCGAGCGCAAGGGCGACGGTGCGATGCTGGATAGCCTGACCGCTTCGTTGCTCGGTGCGGCCGAATTGAAGAACTGCACGCTGCGTGTGGTGAAGAAGGGGAGCGCCCGGATGGTGCAGGAATCGGGCGGCGAGGATTCCAGCGGCGATATCCTGGTTTCGGTGAAAGCGGGGATCGTGACCCTCGACGGCTGGGTGCTCAGCCTGTCGCACAAGCGCATGGCAGGCGTGCTGGCGTGGTGGACGCCCGGCTGTCGCGACGTCGTCGACTGCCTGGAGGTGCTGCCGCCGGAACAGGACAATGACGACGAAGTCAGCGACGCGTTGTCGCTGGTGCTTGAAATGGATCCCATGATTCCCCATCCGGAACAGATCCACGTCCAGACACACAATTACGTCGTCACGCTGGAAGGCCTGGTCACGACCGAAACGGAAAAGGCTCGGGCCGAGCAGGATGCCTGGTGCCTGTTCGCCGTGGACAAGGTGGTCAACCGGCTCGCCGTCGGCGGGTAACAAAGGCAGACATGGAGGCGCATTCCCAGCGCCGGTCAGGCGCAGGGAGATGGCGTCAGCGAAAACAATTGCGGATGCACGCGCCGATAGTCGATGAGTAGCTGCACAGTGCGCGGGACGAGTTCGCGCGCGGCGACCCATATTTTCAGGGGATGTTCATTGGGTCGCATCAGCGCGTCGGGCAGCGCGGCCCAGGCGGACCAGTCGATTTCCGGCAACTGTTCCCTCGCCTGCGCCGGCAGGTCGCGCGCAGTGTAGGCCATGACGCCGAGCAGCCGTAGGGTCTCCTGCCGGGTGAGCCGGCTGGCGAAGAATTCCTGCTCGTCGAGCTCCTCGGTGAAGACGAGGATGTCCATTCCGGTCTGCTGGAGCAGACCCAGCATTGCACCTGTCAGCATGATGGGGGTGACTCCCTGATGAGATGACAGGGGACAAGCAATCGTTGTGCCGTGTGAAGCGATTTGCGGGTCACCATCAACTATCCGGTTCCCGGGCTTTCGTTCCCCATCCGGATCCGGCACTTGTCGCCTTCGCCACAAGATTTTCGCCCCTGTCGTGTGGCGTTTGCGACAGATTCTCCGGGCAGGCCGTCGTCTTTTCCTTAATAAACAACGGGTTTCGACCTGGCTTCGGGCAGGCACGGGGCTTGCGAGAGTCCCTCCGTAACCTTCAGGGGAGGACGATCCGTGGATTTGCCAGTTATCAACTCGATCAGCGGCGAGGTGGCAGAGGGGGGCGGGTGCGCGTCGCATTCCTGCGGCTCCACCGACGATCAGCTCGGCCACCTGCCGGAACACATCCGCGCCAAGGTGCACAACCATCCCTGCTATTCCGAGCAGGCACACCATTACTTTGCGCGCATGCACGTGGCGGTGGCGCCGGCCTGCAACATCCAGTGCCATTACTGCAACCGCAAGTACGACTGCTCCAACGAGTCGCGTCCCGGCGTGGTGTCGGAAGTGCTGACGCCGGAGCAGGCGGTAAAGAAGGTGATGGCGGTGGCGGCCAACATTCCGCAGATGACGGTGCTGGGCATCGCCGGCCCCGGCGACCCACTCGCCAACCCGGAGCGCACCTTCACCACCTTCCGCGAACTGTCGGAGAAGGCGCCCGACATCAAGCTGTGCGTGTCGACCAACGGCCTCGCGCTGCCCGAGTCGGTGGAAGAGTTGAGCAAGCACAACATCGACCACGTCACCATCACGATCAACTGCGTCGACCCCGACGTCGGTGCGCAGATCTACCCGTGGGTGTTCTGGAAGAACAAACGCATCATGGGACGCGAGGGCGCGGCCATCCTCATCGAGCAGCAGCAGCGCGGCCTGGAGATGCTGACCGAGCGCGGCATCCTGGTGAAGGTCAACTCGGTGATGATCCCCGGCGTCAACGACAAGCATCTGGCCGAAGTGTCGAAGGTGGTGAAGTCCAAGGGCGCCTTCCTGCACAACGTCATGCCGCTGATCGCCGAGCCCGAGCACGGCACCTTCTACGGCCTGATGGGGCAGCCGAGCCCGACGCCCGAGGAACTGCAGGAGCTGCAGGATGCCTGCTCCGGCGACATGAACATGATGCGCC
>DPSD01000108.1 GCA_003538495.1 Accumulibacter sp. | reverse complement strand
GCGCGGTAGCGCTGGCGGTCTCCCTGCACGCACCGAATGATCGCCTGCGCGATGAACTGGTGCCGATCAACCGGAAATACCCCTTGCGTGAGCTGCTGGCCGCCTGTCGGCGCTACCTCGAGAAAGCACCGCGTGACTTTGTGACCTTCGAGTATGTCATGCTCGACGGGATCAATGACGCCGATGCGCAGGCGCGTGAGTTGCTGACCCTGACGCGCGACGTACCGTGCAAATTCAACCTGATTCCCTTCAATCCCTTCCCGGGCTCGCCCTATCGGCGTTCGCCAGCGACACGCATTCGGCGTTTTGCCGAGTTGCTGATCGACGCCGGAGTCGTGACCACCACCCGCAAGACGCGCGGTGACGACATTGATGCCGCCTGTGGTCAACTGGCCGGGCAGGTTCTCGACAGAACGCAGCGGACGGGTCGGCGAAGCTTCGCTATCCACCTCGATCGTCAGGAGGTCTGCAGTTGAGGAAGACGGCCTTGGCGATTGTTGCCTGTCTGTGCCTCGCTGCCTGTTCATCGACAGGCGTCTCGCAGGCGACCAGGCAGAAGGAGGCCGAAGAGGCGGCCGACTCGCGTACCCCGACCAAGCCTCGCGACGCTCGCACGCGCGCCAAACTGCATACCGAGCTGGGTTCGCTCTATCTCCAGGATGGCAATCTGGCGGTGGCTCTTGAAGAGCTGACCATTGCCATCGACATCGACCCCGACTATGCCAAGGCTTATGCGACACGCGGCCTGGCGGGCTTCCGGATACGCGAGATGCAGGCTGCCGACCAGGACTTTCGTCGAGCCTTGAGCATCGACGCCAACGACCCCGAGATCAACAATAATTACGGCTGGTTCCTGTGCCAGGTGGGGCGGGAGAAGGAAGCGATCACATTCTTTCAGCAAGCGATCAAGAACCCGCTCTATGAGACCCCCGAGAAGGCTTATCTGAACGCTGGCGCCTGTTACGCCAAACTTGGAGACCTTGCGGTTGCCGAGAACTATATTCAGCAGAGCCTGCACATCGCGCCGAATAACCCGCAGGCCTTGCTGCAACTGGCCAGAATCAATTACCAACGCGGTTATCTGGAGCTGGCCAAGCAGCAGCTCTCGGATCTGTTGCGCAGGACCGAGCCAAGTGCCGAGGCATTGTGGCTGGGCGTGCGAGTCGAGCGCCGACTCGGTGAGCGTGTCGCTGAAGCCAGGTACGGCAGTCAGTTGCGGCGAAAATTTCCGCTCTCGCCCGAGGCGCAGGAACTGCTGAGAGGCAACTTCGAATGAGTGAAGAATGAGTGAACCTTCCCGATTTCCAACTCCGGCAGCGCCCGAGCTGCCAGTGGCGGAACCATCCCGCGAGCAGGGGGAGAGCGGCGAAGTGCTGGCACCCGTGAGCGGTAGCGTCGGCCAGCAATTACGTTCCGCCCGCGAGGCCAGAAACATGAGCCTGGCCGAGGTGGCGCAGTCGCTCAAGCTGGGTCCTCGGCAGGTGGCAGCGATCGAGGCCGAGGATTGGGCGTCATTGCCCGGCAACACGATGATCCGCGGCTTCGTCCGTAACTATGCGCGCCTGCTCAATCTCGACGCCGATGTCCTGATGCACGGGCTGGATGCCGCACAGCTGCAGCAAAAAGCGCAGCTTGAGGTGTCAGCCGGAACCACCGCCAGCCTGCCGAATACCAGCAGCCGGCGCGTGCAGCGCCGCGATTATCTTGCCGTATTGGCTGGCTTGTTGCTGTTGGGGCTGGCGGTGTTGGCCTATTTCTATGCCCCGGCGGACTTCTGGCAGGGAAAACTGACGGCGCTGCTCGCCCGTGATGCGCCTGTCCAACAGCCGGCTGCCACAACGCTTGCTCCACCGCCCGCCGCGGCCGGCGAATCGGTGACGGTACTGTCGACACCGAATGCGACGGTGCTTGCAGACGCGCCGGGCAGCGGCCTTGGTCTGCGGCTGAGTTTCGCGCAACCCGCCTGGGTCGAGGTTCGCGATGGCCGCAACCAGATCATCTTTGCCGAGTTGAGCCCGGCCGGTAGTAAGCGGGAGGTCGTGGGGCAACCGCCGTACTCGTTGGTGGTGGGCAACGCAACGCAGGTGACGGTCGAGTACCAGGGCCGGATGATCGAGCTCTCACCGCGCAGCAAGGGCGACGTCGCCCGGCTGACCGTCGAATGAGCCGGTGCCGGCCAGGGCACGAGCCGTGAGCCATCCATTGCCTGGTACAGTACGTCGGCGCACGCGTCCGGTCAGGGTTGGCCAGATCACGGTGGGAGGTGAGTCGCCGGTGGTCGTCCAGTCGATGACCAACACCGATACCGTCGACGTCGTCAGGACGGCGATTCAATGCGCAGAACTGGCGCGCGCCGGCTCGGAACTGGTGCGCATCACCGTCAATACCCCCGAAGCTGCGGCAGCCGTGGCGGCGATCCGCGCCCACCTCGACCGCATGGGTGTCGACGTACCGTTGATCGGCGATTTTCACTATAACGGTCATCGCCTGCTCGCCGAACATCCGGCGTGTGCCGAAGTGCTGGCCAAATATCGCATCAACCCGGGCAATGTCGGACACGGCCGCAAGCGCGATGAGCAATTCGCGCAGATGATCGAGATTGCCTGCCGGTATGACAAACCGGTGCGTATCGGGGTGAACTGGGGAAGCCTCGATCAGGATCTGCTGGCGCGCATCATGGACGAGAACGCCCGTCGCCCCGACCCGCGCGATGCAGTCGAAGTGATGCGCGAAGCAATGGTTGCCTCGGCGCTCGAATCAGCCGCACGCGCTGAAGCCATCGGTCTGCCGGGGGAACGCATCATCCTCTCTTGCAAGGTTTCCGGCGTGCAGGATTTGATTGCCATCTATCGCGAGTTGTCGCGCCGTTGTGACTATCCTCTGCACCTCGGCCTGACCGAAGCCGGTATGGGCTCCAAAGGCATCGTCGCGTCGACGGCGGCGATGGCGGTGCTGCTTCAGGAAGGCATCGGTGATACCATCCGCGTCTCGCTGACCCCTGAACCCGGCGGCAAACGCACCCAGGAAGTGATCGTCGCGCAGGAACTGTTGCAGACCATGGGCTTGCGGGCGTTCACCCCGATGGTCGTCGCCTGTCCGGGTTGTGGGCGGACGACCAGTACCTTTTTTCAGGAACTCGCGCAGTCGATTCAGGAGCACGTTCGCCAACGCATGCCGCAGTGGCGGACCGACTATGACGGCGTCGAGAATATGACCCTGGCAGTGATGGGTTGCGTGGTCAACGGGCCGGGCGAGAGCAAGCATGCCAACCTCGGCATCAGCCTGCCGGGTACCGGCGAAGTGCCGGCAGCGCCGGTGTTCGAGGACGGTACCAAGACCGTCACCCTGCGCGGCGAGCATATCGCCGAGGAATTCACCCATATCGTCGATGCTTATGTGGCTCGCACGTATCAGAGAAAGTCCGCAGGCCAATGATGATTGCAAAGATCCAGTCGGTACGCGGGATGAACGACATCCTGCCGGACGAGGCCGAATTCTGGGACCTGTTCGAGGAAACCATCCGCTCGTGGCTCAAGAGTTACGGCTACCGCCCGCTACGCCTGCCGATCGTCGAACCGACACCGCTGTTCAAGCGCGCCATCGGTGAAGTGACCGACATCGTCGAGAAGGAGATGTACTCCTTTGTCGATAGTCTCAATGGCGAGCCTCTGACGCTGCGTCCCGAAGGTACCGCTGGCTGCGTGCGTGCCGTCATCCAGCACAACCTGATCGCGCAGCAACCGCAGCGGCTTTACTATCTGGGCCAGATGTTCCGGCACGAGCGGCCACAGAAAGGACGCTACCGCCAGTTTCACCAGGTCGGTGTCGAAGCGCTGGGTTTCCCCGGTCCGGATATCGATGCCGAACAGATCCTGATGGGTGCCCGCCTCTGGGACGACCTCGGTCTCGATGGCATCACCCTGCAGCTCAACACGCTTGGCCAATCCTCGGAACGAGCCAGTCATCGCGCCGAGTTGATCAGCTACTTCGAGCGGCACAGCGAAGCGCTTGATGACGATGGCCGGCGGCGCCTGCACAGCAATCCGCTACGCATCCTCGACAGCAAGAACCCGGCTTTGCACGACCTCATCATCGGGGCACCACAACTGATCGATCACCTGGGTGCCGAGTCGCTGGCGCATTTCGAGGGCGTACAGCAGGTGCTGCGCGACGCCGGTTTGCCGTTCCAGATCAATCCGCGCCTGGTGCGCGGTCTCGACTATTACAATCTGACGGTTTTCGAGTGGATCACTGACCGCCTCGGCGCGCAAGGGACTGTCTGTGCCGGTGGTCGTTACGACGGTCTGGTGCAGCAGCTCGGCGGCAAGCCGGCACCGGCCTGCGGTTTTGCAATGGGTGTCGAGCGGCTGTTGGCGCTGATTCGTGAGGCCGGTGGCGAAGCCAGGGCAGCCGCCGTCGATGTCTATGTCGTGCATCAGGGCAGTGCCGCTTCGCGTCTCGCGGCGCGCGTCGCCGAGAGACTGCGCGACCGCGGCATCGATGTCCTTTTCCATTGTGGCGGCGGCAGCTTCAAGACGCAGATGAAGAAAGCCGACGCTTCGGGTGCGGCCTTTGCCGTGATCATCGGCGATGACGAGGCCAGGGTCGGCGAGGTGACTCTCAAGCCGCTGCGCCCGCTTGGCGAGCAGCCGAATGAACAGACGCGGGTGCGTGTCGACGACCTCGCCGACACGATCATGGCTTCCATTTTGAATGGGGAAGACTCGTAATGGCAACTTACGACCTCGAAGAGCAGGAACAAATCGCCCAAATGAAGGCGTGGTGGCAGCAGTACGGTAATCTGCTGGCCGGCATCGTGACCGCTGCCTCGATCTGCGTGGTCGGCTGGCAGGGCTGGAACTGGTATCAGCGCAATCAGGCGGCACAGGCTTCGCTGGTTTACAGCGTCATGCAGAAGGCCGTTCTCGAAAACGACGCGCAGCGCATCAAGGCGGCGAGTGGAGAATTGCTCGAGAAATTCCCGGGAACCGCGTACGCGCCCCTGGCCGCCTTGATGGCCGCCAAGGCGACGTTTGCTGCCGGCGATGCAAAAACCGCCAAGCTGCAGTTGCTCTGGGTGGTGGAACACGGCAAGGATGAACTGCGGGATCTCGCGCGTTTGCGTCTGGCCAGCGTGCTGCTCGACGAGCAGGCCTACGATGAGGCGCTCAAGCAGCTTGATGGCGCGCCGAGTGCCGGCTTCACAGTCCGTTTCCAGGATACGCGCGGCGACATTCTCGACGCTCAGGGCAAGACCGCCGAGGCGCGTGCGGCTTATCGGACCGCGCTGGCCAAGCTGGATGAGACCGACCCGAGCGGCAAGGGAAAAAATACGCTGCAGGACCGCCAGGCCAATGCCGCCTATCGTGAAGCGCTGCAGCAGAAGCTGGATGCACTTGGGGAGTCGAGCTGATGAGATACCCCCTGCTCGTGGCGGCAGGGCTGTCGCTGTTCCTGGGCGCTTGTTCGACGCTCGATGCCTTGAATCCCTTTTCGGGCCCGAGTGGGCCGAAGATGGCTGAACTACAGGCGATCGAGCCGACTGATGCGCTGCAAGTGCTGTGGTCGGCAGATGTCGGCAAGGCCGGCGACCATACTTTCGTTCCCGCTGTGGTCGATTCCTCGGTCTACGCGGCGGCCCTGGACGGTACGGTCGTTCGCCTCGACGATGGCCAGCAGGTCTGGAAAATCAATGCCGGGAAGCCGCTCTCCGGGGGCGTCGGCGCAGATCAGCGAATGGTCGTGGTCGGCACCGCCAAGGGCGAGCTGTTCGCTTTTGCCACAGCGGACGGCAGTCTGCTGTGGAAAGCCCGCGCCAGCAGCGAGATCGTTGCGCCGCCGGCGGTGGGCTCGGGCCTGGTGATTGTGCGCAGTGGCGACCATCGCCTGGCTGCCTATGACTCGTTCGACGGCAGGCGTAAATGGGTCTATCAACGTCCCAGCACGCCACTATCCTTGCGTGTGGCGGCCGGACCGGTGCTGATCGATAAGTATGTCTTTGCCGGATTTCCCGGCGGCAAGCTGATTGCGGTGAGCGCAGAAAACGGCGCGCCGCTGTGGGAGGGGACGGTCGCCTTGCCGAAAGGGGCCACCGAACTCGACCGTGTTGCCGATGTCACCAGTGTCCCGGTCATTGATGGACGCATGATCTGTGCGGCTGCTTTCCAGGGGCGCGTGGCTTGTTTCGACCTGGGGACCGGCAACCTGATCTGGTCACGCGATATTTCGAGCGCTGCCGGCGTGGCGATCGACAGCCG
>DPSD01000322.1 GCA_003538495.1 Accumulibacter sp. | reverse complement strand
GCCGCATGCTGATCGGCCGCGAACTATTTACCGACACCCTGTAAAGCGCCCTAAACTGGACGCGGCGTCGCGGCGTCGCGGCGGATCGGTTCCGACTGCGCGCCATATACAGGCCACCAACTCATTTAGTGACTCTTTTCTTGGGATGATCATGACCGCCACTTTGCACACCCTCGGCGTTGACGACACGAAAGCCCTCGAACACGTTCGTCAGTTCTTTCGCAACTACGCAGCCTGGCTGGGCGTCGACCTGTCATTCCAGGGGTTTGAAGAAGAGATGGCTTCGCTGCCCGGCGCCTACGCAGCGCCGGCCGGCCGCCTGTTCTACGCCGAGCGCAACGGCCAGCCGGCCGGTTGTGTCGGCCTTCGACCCTTCTCGGCGGGTTTGTGCGAGATGAAGCGGCTGTACGTCGAACCCAAGCACCGCGGCTTCGAACTGGGTCGCGATCTGGCTCTGGCGGCGATCAAGGCGGCCAAGGAAATCGGTTATCGGAAGCTGCTCCTGGACACCCTGCCGGCAATGCGCGTGGCGGTGAAGCTGTACCGCGAACTGGGCTTCAAGGAAGCGCCGGCCTACTACCAGACACCGCTGGAAGGAACCATGTTTCTCGCTCTCGACTTGGAGAACTGGTCCGAGGAAGAGGTCGCCAACGAGAACCTGTTTCATCTCTTCGACTTCAACCGCGCCTGGTCGGGTCGCATGCAGGAGGGCGACCCGGAGTATTTCCGCAGGTTGTCGCAACTGCAGACGCCGGAATACCTGTGGATCGGCTGCTCGGATTCGCGGGTGCCGGCCAACGAGATCGTTGGTCTGCTGCCAGGCGAGATCTTCGTTCATCGCAACGTCGCCAATGTCGTCGTCCATACCGATCTCAACTGCCTGTCGGTGATCCAGTTCGCGGTCGATGCGCTCAAGGTCAGACACGTCATGGTCGTCGGGCACTACGGCTGCGGTGGCGTCAAGGCAGCGCTCAATCGTGACCGGGTGGGGCTGGTCGATATCTGGCTGCGGCACGTGCGCGACGTGCACGACAAGCATCTGGCGCAGGTCGATTGCCTGCCGCCGGAGCGGCGCCACGATCGCCTGTGCGAGCTCAACGTCCTCGAACAGGTGGCCAACGTCTGCCAGACCTTTGTCATTCAGGATGCCTGGCAGCGCGGTCAGCCGCTGACCGTGCACGGCTGGATCTACGGCCTGGCGGATGGCCTGATGCGCGACCTGGGGTTCACCGTACACCGCACCGAAGACCTGCTGCCGAGCTACCTAGCCGCGCTGGAAGCGCTCGAGTCCTGAGTGGCGGCGTCCTTGCCGGCCGTGTCGGAGGCTGCGGTCGCCTCACCGGCGACCTACGCCAAGCTGCTGGCGACCGCCTTGCTCTGGGGAGCGACCTGGATCGCGGCGCGTGTGGCGGTCAGCGAAGCGTCGCCGCTGGCTGTCGCCAGCTGGCGTTTCCTGCTCGCGGCGCTGGTTCTCGGAACGCTGCTGGTGGTCCGTGAAGGCTGGCCGCGATGGTCGCTCGACGAGTGGCTGACGCTCGCCGCGCTGGGCGCCAGCGGGATTTTCTTCTACAACGTCTGCTTTCTTTACGGCATGACCATGATCCAGGCCGGCCGCGGCGCGCTGGTCGTGGCGCTGACGCCGGCGCTGATTGCCGCCAGCGACTGGCTGCTGTTCAATGCGCCGATGTCGCCGGGCAAGGCCGGCGGGATCGCTCTGGCGGCCTTCGGCTGCGTGCTGGTGGTCACCAACGGCGACCCCTACCGGCTGTTCGCCGGCGAGGTCGGCCTTGGCGAATGGCTGATCGTCGGCTGTGCCGCGCTGTGGGCGATCTACACCTTCGTCGGGCGGCGGGGCACGCGCTCGCTGTCGCCGCTGGCGATGACCTTCGGTGCCAGTCTCACCGGCTGGGGGATGCTGACCGTCGCGGCGCTGCTGCAGGGTTCGCTGTTCGCGATGGCGGCAACCACCTGGCGTGGCTGGAGTGCGATCGTCTTCCTCGGATTGTTCGGCACGGCGCTGGCTTTCACCTGGTACGCCGAAGCCGTGCAGCGCATCGGCGCGACACGCTCGGCGGCATTCATCAATCTGGTGCCGGTCAGCGCCGTCATTCTCGGTGCCCTGGTGCTCGGCGAGCGGCTCGATGTCGCGGTGCTGGCCGGCGGCGCGCTGGTGATCACCGGCGTTTTCATCACCAATCGAGCTGGCGCGCGACTGGCCGCCGCTACCTACCGCAAGGAGAACACCGCATGATCTTGACTCAGGAACAGGAAATGATTCGTGACTCGCTGCGCGATTTCGCGCAGGAGCGTCTGGCGCCCTTCGCCGGCGAGTGGGACCGCAACCACACCTTCCCGGCCGACGCGCTGCGCGAGCTTGGCGAACTCGGCGCGCTCGGGATGGTCGTTCCCGAACAATGGGGTGGCGCCGGCATGGACTACATGTCGCTGGTGCTGGTGATCGAGGAAATCGCCGCTGGCGACGGCGCCACTTCGACGATTGTCAGCGTCCAGAACTCGCTGGCCTGCGGGATCACCATGAAGTACGGCACCGACGAGCAGAAGGAAACCTGGCTCAAGCCGCTGGCCCGTGGCGAAATGCTCGGCTGCTTTTGCCTCACCGAGCCGCATACCGGCTCCGACGCCGCGGCGATCACCACCCGCGCCGACCGCGATGGCGATCATTTCGTCCTCAACGGCGTCAAGCAGTTCATCACCACCGGCAAGTACGGGCAGGTGGCGATCGTTTTCGCGGTCACCGACAAGGCCGCCGGCA
>DPSD01000379.1 GCA_003538495.1 Accumulibacter sp. | reverse complement strand
CCATGATCGTCGTCACCTTCATTGTCGGCCTGCTGCCGGTAGTCGGCAACCTGATCTCCAATACCGTGATCTTCGTCGTCAGCCTGGCACACTCGCCCGGCGTGGCGATCTCGTCACTGGTTTTCCTGGTATTCATCCACAAGCTCGAGTATTTTCTCAACGCGCGTATCGTCGGTGCCCAGATCCGGGCCAAGGCCTGGGAACTGCTGACTGCGATGCTGCTCATGGAGAGCAGCTTCGGTCTCGCTGGTCTGGTGGCTGCGCCGATCTGTTATGCCTGGCTCAAGGACGAACTGTCGAGTCGGGAGCTGATCTGAACGCGCAGCGGAATGATTGGACCGGCGGGCAGGGGAGGGCGGCCTGCCCTTACCGGGGTAGGTTTTCCAGCAGCCTGTCGGACTGGGAGTAGGGAAAAGGGAAAAGGGAAAACCGCAAAACTTCACGATGCGGAATGAGCGGGCCGGATTTCGTCGACTTTGCGGACTTTCGGACGGCTTTCCCCTCGTTTTCCCCTACTGCGGGCGAAAAAAGCTTTTCTGTACCAGCGCACCTAGGTGCCCGGCTGCAGCTCAACACGCACCTCGCGAGCCTTCCCCTCTCGTTCAACAGACAAGACGACGATGTCACCCACCCGACGGTCATCCATTTGTGCCAGGAGGCCAGTAACACCGTCAATGGACTTCCCGTCTATCGCTGTGATGAGGTCGCCCGGAACAATCCCCTCCTGCGTAGCGCGAATGCCCAGCAAACCGGCTCGTTGAGAAGCTGAGCCAGGCTGTACCAACAGGACAAATACGCCACGGCGGCCGGTAATCATCTGCAACCGCAAATTGAGTTGCTCGTCCACTTCGATCCCCAAAGCCGGGCGCACATACTTGCCTGACTTGATGAGTTGCGGGACCACTCGCATCACCGTGTCGACCGGCACCGCGAAGCCGATGCCGGCCGACGCGCCAGAAGGGCTGTAGATGGCGGTGTTGATGCCGATGAGGCGCCCTGCGGAATCGAGCAGTGGCCCACCGGAGTTGCCGGGGTTGATGGCGGCGTCGGTCTGAATCAGGTGCTCGATTGAGGGACTACCGGCATCGCCAGGCAACGATCTGTCGAGCGCCGAAATGATGCCTGTGGTCAAGGTCCAATCGAGTCCGAACGGGTTGCCGATGGCGAAGAGCTTCTGACCGACCTTCAGGTCGGTACTGGTGCCGATGGGCACAGCCGGGGGACGCTTGAAGCCAACGCCAATCTTGAGCACCGCGATGTCGTGGGCCGGACTCGCACCGACCAGGGCAGCCTGATAGTCGCGGCCGTCGGCAAGCTTCACCGTCGCTTGAGAGGCTCCCTGGATGACATGAAAGTTGGTGACGACGTGCCCCGCATCATCCCAAATGAAGCCGGAGCCGGTACCGCGCGGTACGGAAAAGACGTTGCGTGTCCAGACATCGCGAACCAGCTGGGCCGTAGAGATGTAAACCACCGAATCGCGCGATTTCTCGAAGAGCTCAATGGTTGCCCGTTCATCGGCCGCGAGGTCTCCCCGGGGCGTGACCGTTCTCTCGGCTGCCTGTTGGGGGCTGAACCACGCTTCGATGGCGGGCAGAAACTGCCAGAGCAGCATGAGCGCCGCAATGCAAGCGGTAATGACCAGCCAGCGCCGGAGAAAGCGGTCCGGAGCTGCGTGACCGTAGGGATCGTGGTAAGCCAAAAGCAAGGTCTCCTTGGTTCGAATCAGCGCCAGAGGCCGCCGGGGTGCCAGCGCGGCGAGCGCATCGCCTTGACGGGTTCCGGGGCGGTGTAGAAGGGATGGGGCCGCAGCGTCACGGGATGCTGGGGTACGAGTTCAAGCAGTCGGGCGATGCGATCCGGCGTGGCTGGATGCGTGCGTAACCAGGATGGCTCCGGATTTCCCCAACCCGGCATTAGCCAGGCTCGCCAGGAGCGGCTCACCCGTTCAATCTTCGCCAAGGCCGATGCCAGACCATGCGGGTCGCCGGTCAGCTGCGCCGCCAAATGATCGGCATCGAACTCGCGTACCCGAGACAGGCCGAGTTGAGCAAGCAATGCCAGTTGTGGAGACACCGCCAGCAGGAACAGGCCGAACCAATTGACTTCCGCCGCCCCGACAAGCAGCGCGGGCAGGCTGAGAATAATCGCAATCTGCCCCAGCATGGCCAGGAGGCTGGTGAGCCGGCTGATGTAATCCGCCAGCCCCATGACACGCAAATCGTCATTGGCGATATGCGCAACCTCATGAGCAATGACACCCGCCAGCTCGCGCGGCGTCAGGCTGCGCAAGATGCCATCGGTCAGCGCAATGGCCGAATGACGCTTCGAGCCTGTCGCAAATGCATTGACCACGGCACTGGGGATGTAGTGCGGAATCGGGACGGCGGGCAGGCCGGCACGGGTGGCCAGATCGCGCACGATCTCCCACAGTTCGGGCGCGTCGCCCGGATGAATGGGACGTGCACGGTACAACCTCAGCGTCAGCGTGGAGGCTGCCGCCGGTTCGAACAGCAGTGCGAAGATGCTTGCACCCAGTGCCATCCAGAGGCCACCTTCGCCGAAAAGCAGACCACTTGCCAGCGCAGCGATACCGATCAATGTCAAGACCAGCAGCGCCGTCTGGAGGCGGTTGATCGAACGATGCCGCGGCCAAATTTGCGGCCCATCCCGTGGATCACTTCCTGTCATAGCGGATTGAATGCATCGATGATCAGCAGCGTAAAGACGATCTGGATCAGTTTGAGCAGCGACACCACGATGATCACGATGATCACGGTGATCACCGCTGAAAGGATCAGGGCAACGACCTGCTCGAAGCGTTCGTGAAACGTCATCACCGACCATTGGTGGGAAATCACCGCAGTTCGCCGTTGCCGGACCAACCCCATTGGCAGCCCTTCAGAGCCAGCCTTCCACCTTGTCGCGTGTGGGCACGCCACCGGCATGCACCACCTGCCCGTCGATGACCACGCCAGGTGTGGACATCACGCCATAGCTCATGATGTCCGGCAGGCTTTCAACCTTTTCGAGCGTGATCTCCACTCCTTTTTCCTTGGCCACCGCCTCGACGAGGGCGATGGTTGTGCGACATTTGGCGCAGCCGGTGCCGAGGACTTTGATGCTCTTCATGGAGTTTCCTTTCGTTGGGTCAAGAAGATGAAGCGAGGCCGAAGAACTCGACCACCGTAGGCAGTCCTGAAGCGGTGGCATTCTGCACTAGGCGCATGCCGGGAGAAGTGCTCGTAAAGGGGTCGCCCCGGTCGCAGGCAGGCATCGGCAAGACGGCGATGGCCAGGAGAAGAGCCCGAAGCCAAGGCGAGGTATCCATCATAGCAGCCAGTTGAAAATGTAGCCCACCAGCAGAATGCCGGTCGCCACGACACCGACAAAGGTAGCGATCAAGGTCGGCTTCAGCGCCTTCCGTAGAATGATCATCTCCGGTGCCGAAAGCGCGATCACAGCCATCATGAACGCGAGGACCGTACCCAGGGCGGCTCCTTTTCCGATCAGGGCTTCGACAATCGGAATGATTCCCGCCGCGTTGGTATACATCGGTACCCCGAGCAGAACGGCGGCGGGGACTGCCCACCACACATCCTTGCCCATGAACGAGGCCATGAAGTCCTGCGGCACATAGCCGTGGATGGCGGCGCCCAGCGCAATGCCCGCCAGAATGTAGGGCCACACCTTGCCGACAATCTCGCGCATGTGCGCGCCGCCGGCCTCAAGACGTTCCAGCCAGGAAAGGCGCTCGCCATCTGCTTGGGCGACCTGGCCAGCGAGGATTTTCTGTACCCAATCCTCAAGGTGTCGTTCCATCTTCAGCTTGCCGATCACCAGGCCAGCGATGATGGCCACCAGCAGCCCCAGTCCAAGGTAGAGGCCGGCAACTTTCCAGCCGAACATGCCAAACAGCAGCACCAAGGCCACCTCATTGACCATTGGTGCCGAGATCAGGAAGGAGAAGGTCACTCCCAGCGGTACCCCGGCGGAGAGAAGGCCGATGAACAGCGGCACGGCCGAGCAGGAGCAGAACGGCGTCACAATTCCCAGCGTAGCCGCCAGCACATTGCCGACACCTTCCCGCTTGCCGGAAAGTAGCGCCCGCGTACGTTCCGGCGAGAAAAAGGTCTGGATGATGCCCATGACGAAGACGATGCCGGTCAGCAGCAGCAATACCTTGAGGGTATCGTAGAAGAAGAAATGGACGGCTTCGCCGAAGTGGGTCTCACGGGAAAGGCTGAGCAGTCCGAGGATCCAGTTGGCAAAGGCGGTGAGTTGGCTGTAGGTCAAAACCCAGGCAACCGTTGCGATGAAAAGGCTGAGTAACCATTTGGCCAGTCTCCTCTGGGAAGACTCTTCGATGTGCACTACACGCATTGCGCTACTCCGGGTTCGGCTGAAAAAAGAGCGACGGATCGTTATTGTTCATCTAACTTTTCACATTAAAAGTGACGACTGCTGCAATGGCAATCATGAAGAATGTTGCCTCTCAAACTGTTGTTGCGCGCTAGTCTGCCGCAATCTGGGATGGTTGCTCAAGACCCCCCTTACCCTAGTCGACGCGAACTCCGCCAACGCAGAGAGGAAACCGCGAAAACCGTGCGCCGCATTCAACCGTGTTCGGCTTCGCTCAGCATGTCGGCCGAGAGCAGGATCAGCTCGATTTCCTCGGTAATTTCCTCCTGGCGCTGGCAGTTGTAGCGGAGTCTGAGCCGCTCGCTGTCTTCATCGAGTCGCTGCAGGGCGCGATCCATGTGTGCCTGCCGTTGCCGGTTCTCGGCCATCAGCGAGCTGTACAGCACCTCGTTCAGTACCGCGTGCAGATAATGCCCGGTCAGCCCGCGCAGGAACTCGATGGGATGCAGATTCATTTCCGCCGGGTACGCATACGCCCGCTCGGGAGCGGGCAGATCGCGCAAGGGCAGCAGATGACGCATGCGCATATCGCCACTGGCATCACAATGAGAGAGGGCCGAGAGCCCGTAACCGGCGTACACCTCGCGGGCCAGCAAGCCGCCGAGCTCGCGCGTCAAGCGCAGCAGAACGGCTGGAACTTCGTCGGCGACAATGGCGCCCGGCAGCGCCAGGGCAACGCAGTCGCGTTCGCCGATTCGAGCTGCCAGACGGCTACCGACGACCAGCCAACGAACCGGCGCCTCCTTTTCCTCACACAGTGCCTCCATCCGCGCCAACAGCGCTTCGTTGAAATCGCCGCAGAAGCCCTGTTCCGAGCCCACCAGCACGCAGAGTTCCCGCCCCGCGACCGGCTCGCTGCTGAATTCGGCGTGCCAGGCCAGGAAATCGGCGGCGGCCGTTTCGATCCCTGCCACCATGCGCTGCTGGCTGACGAGGAAATTGCCCAGGATGCGGGTCTCCATCAGCGCCAATCCCTTCATCGCCGACAGGATGCCACCGATATCGGACAGCGCTTCCAGCCGCCTGGCGATCTCACGCCGGCGGCTCA
>DPSD01000319.1:15169-15617 GCA_003538495.1 Accumulibacter sp. | reverse complement strand
GCGATATCCGCATCGCCCTGTAGCGGCGTGACGAAAACCACCGCCTTCCCCGGTTGATCCGGAGCCCGCCGCGAAATGACAGACTGCAAGTCTGCCCCCGCCTGGTTCAAGACAGTCAGCACCCCGGCCAGCCCGCCGGGTTGGTCCTCGATGGTTGAGGCCCAGACTTCAGCATGTTCTACGATTAGATCCATCTCAAATCCTCCTTCTTGCGGAGTGTTGCGACACTTAATGTATAGACCAAGACCGCTTGCTCTGCCATGAAGATTGGATGCTCGCGAACGGAGCCAACATTGTTCGCGTGACGCCGGACAGCGGATCGCAGTGGCGAAGGTTCGTAAGCGCAAGCACTATTCGATTTACCGAGCGATTGTCGGAGGCACGCGTCTTGGCCTCTCTTGCATTGGAGAATCGTCGTGCCAGAACCAACCGGTAGTGGTTCGCCGGG
>DPSD01000319.1:14640-14903 GCA_003538495.1 Accumulibacter sp. | reverse complement strand
CAACCGGTAGTGGTTCGCCGGGCCGCGGCGTTCAAGGTGGTCGGAGGGGTAGCGACGGGGGGGCGCTCGCAGTTCAGTACTTCCGGCTGCGGGAGTGGGTGGACCTGGTGACCGGGTTCGTAGCGCTGGGCGGTGTGATCTTTGGCTGCGGCTGTCAACACCGATTGAAACCTGACACAGTTTTTCGCTTGTCGCCGATTCAAGACTGATACACCCCCAATGCTCTGTGATGGCGGTGGTGGGGCCTCCTGGAGGGCGGGCCG
>DPSD01000319.1:12290-14336 GCA_003538495.1 Accumulibacter sp. | reverse complement strand
GGGCCTCCTGGAGGGCGGGCCGTAGACCCAGCGCCAAGGAGCCGTCGCTGGCGTTGGCAAAGGCGCAGAGGGTTTCCACCATCTTGCCCAAGACGCGCTTGGATTCCAGACCGACGAACTCTGGCAGCGACACCAGTCGGGTGATCAGGGCATCAGCCTTCGGCCCTGTGTTTCATCCATGATGATGTTCCTTGAGCCTCAAGCGGTGTAATGCCGGATGGCACTCATGCCTTCGGTTCAAGATGATTCCATATCAGTGCGCGGCTGCGCCAGTGGCCCTCGATCTGCTGCGTAAACTCAGATCGAACAAGCTTGGCGCGCAGGCGCAGCCAGCGATCGTCCTCCGACCTGATCACCACGCCCTCCATGGGGCCGTCGCGGTACCGACTGCGATGTCTGTTCAGTAGCCCTTTCAATGCCGGCAGATCTGTTTGGCCATGTAACAGCGCGGGCACTGCAGTCAGGCCTAGACTGCGCGCCCAATCATCTCGGCGGCGGGTACTCCAGAACTGGCCCTCACGCCGGTCGTAAACATCGAACACCAGCCACCAGTCTGGCAGCGCCGTATAGTCCAGCGAATGCCTCGCCGCGCACCACTCGCCAAACGCCATCAGATGGCTATCGAGGGCCTCGAACAGAGCGTCCTCACGCACCGCGAGCCACGGCCCCAAGCGGGAGAACTGGCCGATGAACGGCGGCCGCAGGTACTGGCCCCGGTTCTGCGCACGCAGACGGCCGTCGGTCCCGATCGAAAGCCCCAGGTTGGCCCCGTCGAGTTTTTCCTCCACCACGACCTCGGCGCCGAGCAACGCCCTCGCCTCGGCCGGTGACAATACCTTGTCATCACGCGGCTCGCCCTCACCCAGCCAGGCGAGATGCGGGGTGTGGGGGAAGCGGACAAACTCATTCACGCTGGCGCTTTCTTTGCCGCCCACTTGTCTCGCAGCCACTGCTCGACAAGATATTCCACCGCAATACCTTCGCCATTTAAGCAGGCTTCGCAATCCAGCCAATCAGTATCGCAAGCAACCGTCAGCTTGCAATTGTGTCCATCAGCAAGTGCGGCCATCACCGCTGCAACCATTTTGCGGTCATCTAGATCGGTGACGGTCCTTGAGACGTCCGCCGGCAAGACGGCATGACCATGCCCGTCGACCGTAAGGCCGACCCAGGCCACTTCATTCCGGTCCCGCTTGGTCATGATTGCCAGCCAACCGTAGTCCTGTTCAGTGATTCCGCCGCGGTTCTTCTTCTTCAGATATTCCCTGCAGATGTACCAATCCCAATCAATAACCACATGGCGTTCAGGATCCCGTTCAAACTCTTGGAGCCAGTTCAATACTTCATCCCTGATCATTGCCTTCTCCACCGGAGTTCCGGCCGCGGGAAATGGAGAGGCGGGATCAGCTGCGCTGGCCACGTAGAGCACATTGGTGTCGACTACTCGGGCATTAGCCATTCGTCGCAGCCCGCATTCTTCGCCCCCGCGCGAGCGCCTGTTCCCGTGCCTCGCCGACGCTGTCGCCAAAGAATTGCTCCGGCCAGTTCCGAATGCTCCCGAACTCATCGACTTCCAAGGTCTTGAGAACCGCGTCCGATGTCGTGCGCTCGACAAAATACATCCTGAACTGGCCGGGCGCCGTGCACTCCTTGGCGACAAGCGTTTGCATACGGCGAAGCAGCTGCTCCGAGTGCGTTTCAACAATGAACTGAACCTGCCGTTCGCGGCTCACGGCAACGAACATCTCCGCAAGCTGCGTCTGAGCCACCGGATGCAGATGGCTCTCGGGCTCTTCGACAATGACGATGTGACCAGGCTCGGCGAAAAGCGCTGCCACCATCACCGGCAAGACTTGCGACACCCCCACACCGACGTCCTTCAGGTTGAAACTACCATCGCCATTGACCACGAGCAGCTCATATCGGGCCGAGCGCCCCAATTGCCGAACCTGGAGATCGTCAGCCAATTCCATGTCGCGCAACCAACGGGCAGTTTCGTCGAAGAGCCGCCCTGCGCCCGGGACCGGCAGCCCGCGCCGACGGGGA
>DPSD01000319.1:0-11987 GCA_003538495.1 Accumulibacter sp. | reverse complement strand
CCGCCCGCGCCGACGGGCCTCCTTCTTCGCCACCCCGCTCGCGATCAAGGCATCGACGGCTCGTCCGCCGTCATCCCCGATGGAGCCCGGGAAGTGCCCGCTCCAGAGGTAGTCACGCTGGGCCAAGCGGCGTACCGGGCCGAGGTAGATGATGCGGCTCAGCTCCGCCAGCAACGCCGGGCCCACGGACAACACGGGGGCCGCGCGTGTGCCGAGCGCTTCAGCGGCGGCGTCGGAGAAGGTGAAGGAGCGTTGAGGCTTGAAGTTCGGCGACTGTCCGACCGCCCGCCGGACATCGGCAGCCCAAAGTCTGTAGGCAGCATGGCTGCCTCGCTGAGCGGTGAAACCCAGACGCCCTTGACCAATTCGGAGGTATACCAGGTCCGCGCTGCCACCGTGGCCCTGTTCATAGCGTGCAGAAAACACGCCGCCCGATTGCCCGGCCTCGCCACCACGCCATCCGAATTCGATGCCGATCTGCCGCGCCTTGACTGCTTCGGTCGCGACACCATAGCGGCATAGCACATCGCGAAACTGGCCCAGGGTGACGGAGTCGCCAGCGTCCGCGTTGCCGAGGTTCAAGTCCAGATTGGCGTCTTGCCCATTCACAGTCTGCCGCAACAGCAGAAGACTCTGGATCAGGCTCGACTTCCCTGAGGAGTTGGTTCCAAAGAGCAGGGTCAAGGGCGCCAGCGGCATCTGGCCGGTGCTGCGCCAGATTTTGAAGTTGTTCAGCTTGAGATGGGTCAGCACCTTTGGGCTCCCTGTAATTGAGTCTGACGGTCCCACGCCGCCAGCACTAGCCGCCGCGTGCGGTACTCGCCATGGGTGCGGATTTCGCCTTCCTTGAGCACGCGGAAGGTCTCGGAGGGGTAGTCGGCGCCCACTATGTCGGCGGGGTCGAGGAGGTAGCGCAGCTCGTCGCGGGTCAGGCCGTAGAGGCGGGCGTAGCAGGCGTCGAGCTCGGCGCGCAGCCGGGCGCGGCGTTCGGCGCTTTTGCCATCACGCCAGGGGAAGGGCTGGCCGCGCTCCGAGCCATTGCGCGGGTCGTACTCCACCAGGTCTTCGGCCCAGGCCGAGAGGTCGTGGGCGGTGTAGGTGAGTTCGAGGACGCGGGGGACGATGAAGGCGAGGTCTTGCGGGGTGTACCGCTCTGATGACAGCACTGGGAACTGCTTCATGTAGAAGTAGTTAAGCGTTGTGCCACCAATCTTCTGACGAGCGACGAAATCGAGCGTCATCGCCGACATATTGGCCAGCAATGCCGCCGCAAGTTTCGGGGTGACGCTGGCGCCGGGGAAAAAGAGCGGAATCTTGTTGCCCACCCCCACCCTCGGCACCACCGACGCGATGACGGTCCGCTCGTCAGTGCTTCGGCAGATGTCCCGCCAGCCCATCAGCCAGCGCGGGCTGCGGGCATCCATCCAGGCATCCAGCAGGGCCAGCAGCGCGGGCGTCAGGTCGGTGGTCTGCAAGGTAGTGGCGAGTTCGGCCAGTTCCGCGTGTGACAGGCGCGCGTCCCGATTCTGCGCGGCCCATTTCGGAAATTCGACGAGTGCCTTCCGGGTGCTGAGGCCGCTGCCCAGCAGCGCCTGTGCCAGCGGGGCGTAGCGGGCCTTGAGCTGCGCTTCGGTCGGCGCGATGTGAGGCAGGGCGGATTGCTGCGTCCAGCCGTCGCTGGCGGCGCGGCTGAACAGTTCGCCAGCCACCCAGGCGGCCAGGGCCAGCAGCAGGTCGGCCAGCGCCTCGTCGGCCGTTAATGTCGACAGGGCGGAGGCGGCGGCATGCAGTGCCAGCCAGGCACGGGCCACGCGCGCGGGGACGCGGGCGATGCGGGCCAGCACCTCGCGCTCGTCCACCCAATAGCGCGGGCGCACGGCGAAGGCGGGGTCGGCCTTCTGCACCGGATTCACGTCGGCCGTCTCAACCTCGCCCGGCTTGCCGTCGGCATCGACGTAGGTCGCCCAGCGGTGATCGAACTGGTGGATCATCTTGGCTTCGTACAGCGGCAGGCGCTGGGGCGCGCCGGGCGACTCGGGCTCGCTGTGGAACAGGCCGCTGTCATTAGACATGTGGAACATTGCCTGGAAGCGGATACCCCACGGATTGACCTCGGGCTTGAGCACCTGGCCGTCGGCGTCCGTGACCGCTTCTTCGATGAGCACCGGCGCCGCCCGGTAGAGCTTTTTGGTCAGATCGGCGTCGCGCTCGCTGCGGAACACGGGGCAGGTGCGCGTATTCGGGTTGATGAGCGAAAACTCGTCGGGCGTTAGCGTGAAGCGGCGGCGAGGGTCAGCGAGTTGTCCGACCTGGGTCGCAAAGCAGACGAATACGGCTTCAGGTGCCGTGCCGAGGGTCAGCAGCGAGAACTTGTAGCTGCGGTGGACAGCAGGAAAGACGCCCTCGCTGTTCTCGAAGTCGTACAGGCTGGCCAGGCGGCCACCTGTCGCGATGTGCCCGAAGTAGGCTTTGGTAGAGTCGTCGGTCGCGATGCCAGTGGGGACGATGAAACCCGCACGTCCGTTGCCAGTTGTCGCTTGCAGGAAGGTCTCCGCAAACAGCGCGTAGGTATTGACGTCGCCTACGCCGGTGAGCGGGAAGCGCTCGCCGCAATGGGCGAACAGGCTTGCCGCCTCGGCCCCGCGGCGCGCCGCGATGAAGGCGTCGTACAAGGCAATCTCCGCCCGGTTTGGCGGCGAGAGGCCCTCGGCGGCTTCCAGGTCGGGATTGAGATTGTGCAGGAGCACGCCGTCGCGCAGCCACTCGATGCGCTGGCCCCGTTCGAACTTGTTCCTGGCCGAGGCCACCAGAGGGCTCTTGGCGGCAAAAAATTCTTCTTCCTGCAGCTTGATGCGCTCCCACGGCGGGTTGCCCAGCATGACCGAAAACCCGCCTCTGGCCGCCACCTGCGGAAAGGACAGCCACCAGTGGAAGACGCTGTGGCGGCGGCACAGGGCGTGGGTGGCCATTTCCATGTCGGCCACCTCACCCCTGGGCTCCTGGCCGCTCATTTCGCCATGGAGCACACCCCACAGGTAGCCCGAGAGGGGCACGGTTTCGCCTGTCCCGGCCAGCTTGGGCGCCAGGAAGGCGGCCACGTAGGTGTCGGCCAGCCGCGCCAGCACCGTGCGCTGCACCGTCCCCTGTGCCTGCTGCCAGGCCGCGCGCTTGGCGGCGATGTGCTCGGGCGTGTCGTCGGCCAGCCGATCCACTGTCACGGCTTGCGCGGCCAGGCCTGCCTGGGCGAACAGATCGCCGGCGGCGATGGTCTGCCAGCTCTTGAGATCCGCCTTGTTCTCCTTCTTCAGCGCCGAAGCCGTGGCCTTGTCGTCGCCGGAGAGCGCGGTGTAGGCCGCGTCGGGGATTCCGTTTTCCAGCACCTTGGGGTCGAGCACGCCCAGCAGCGCATCGCCCACCTGCAGGTGGTGGTCGATGAAGGAGAGCGGCAGGTCGGGGGTGTAGGCTTCGAGCCAGAGCGCGGTCTTGGCGAGATGGATCGCCATCGGGTTCTTGTCGATGCCGAACAGGCAGCGGCTGACGACATCGCGCAGCGCATGGCGGTAGTCGGCCGGGGTCGGCGCCCCGCCCTCACGTTCGACCACAGCGCGCAGCCTGGCCACCTCGTCGGCGAGCCGCCGCGCCGCGGCCAGCAGGAAGTGTCCCGAGCCGCAGGCGGGGTCGCAGATGGTAAGTTGCAGCAGCGCCTGCACCGGCTGCTGGGGATGCGCCTTGACGGTGTCGGCGATCACCGGTTCAAGCGCGCACCTGATGAGTTCCTGCACCAGGCTGTCCGGCGTGTAGTAGGAGCCGGTCAGCTTGCGGGTATTGCCGCGCGTGCTGGCACTGTCGCTGCCACGCTCGTCCTCGCCGACGAAGGCCAGCCGGGCATGGGCCGGATGGGCCAGGCCCTGCGGGTCGGGCTCCAGTTCCAGCAGGCTTTCGTAGACGCTGCCGAGCTCCTCGGGTCCCATGTCCCGGTAATTGACGCGGGTGAGGCCGGCGGCATCGCGGAAGTAGCCCAACTGGAAAACGGCGGCGAGCAGCCAGCGGTTCTCCAGTTGCGCGCCGTCGAGGTGAGGGCACTGGTCGGCATCGAACAGGCCGCCCAGCGCCGGCAGCCCCAAAGCCGCTTCGCCCCGCGCGAGGGCGCTGAAAGTGATGCCCAGCGCCTGCCAGAGATCACCGTGCCGGTCGTGCTGGCTGCGACGGGCAGCACGCTCGCGCAGCCAGGTCAGCGAGTAGCCGGCCAGGTAGCGCTGCCGGATGTCCTCAGGCGTGCCGGGTAGGAACACCAGTTTGGCGCCAGTCTCCGGGTCGAGCCGGTCTTCGACGGTCGCCAGGAAGATGAGGCGGTACACGAGTCGCAGCAATTCCTCGAAGAAGGCCTGTTTGCCCAGGCACCCTTCGGTCAGGCCCCCTGCAGCTTGCAGCGGGGTTTGCAACGATGTGCGCAGCGCGGCGTTGGCCGGATGGGAGAGAAAACCGGTGCCAAGGGCGCGCAACGCCTCGGCCACCTGGTAGCGCAGGTTGCGGCGGATGGTGACGCCGGCTTCCTGGCCGGCGGCGCGCCAACGTTCCCAGGGGCAATCGCCGGGCTCGCCGGGTTTCTCACCCTTGGCGGCACCGAAGCGGCTGGCATGGGCGAGCAGCCAGAAGGCGGTGAAGTCGGCGTACAGCTCTTCGCCGAACAGTGCTTCGAGGTCCACCTCCACATAGGCCGGTCTGGTCAGGCTGGGGTTGTCGCGCAGGATGCGCAGTCGTAAGCCATTGGCGGCGATGGCCCAGAGGCTGGCGTCGGAGGCGTTCAGCGCCTCCTGCGCCAGCATGAAAGGGCTGCGCCGGCGAATCTTGCCGGTATCGGGGTTGGGGTCGCCGAAACGCTCCACCGGCAGGTCGAGAGGCTGCTGATGGGCGGCGAACACCAGGGGAACCCGACCGCCGAGGGCGGCGTGGCCAATCGGGTAGCGGTGGCCCGCCTGCTCGATGGCGGGCGCCCGGCCCAGGTCGGCAAAGCCCAGCACGTCGTGCAGCAGCGGGACCAGGAACTCGCGCACCGTCACGTCATGGGCGTCGACGTCGGTTCGGGCGCGCAGGCGCTGGAACTCCAGCCAGAGGTTGAGCGCGATTTTCCAGTAGCGGCCCACTTCGTCGCGCAGCTTCAGCCCCTTGGGGATGTGGTAGTGGCTTTCGGACTGCTCGGTCCTGTCCGGGTCCGAAAGCAGGGTCAGACGCGACAGTTCGTCAGCCGGGATTAGCCCGCCCTCGATGCGGATCGCCTGGTAGGAAAGGTGGGTTGGATTGCGACGGGCCATGGCTCAGATCCCCACCGCTGGAACGAGCACGTAGACGCCCATGACGTCCACTGGCAGGCTGGCTGTCACCTGGTATGTGCCTTTGGCCTCGGCTGCCTCACGGATGCGTCGATGGTCCCGCAGCAAGGCCTGGGCGCGTTCCTTCGCAATCGTCTCCAATTGCGGTGTCCACGTGTGGAGCAGGTCAAGCGCCTGTTGCAGGTGCCGGTCCCGGATGGGCGGCGGCATGTTTCTCAAGGCCTCGGTCCCCAGCAGTAATTGGGCAGCGTCGGGGGCCAACACTTCCAGGCCGCCGGCGCCGGCGACGGACACGGCAACCGTCTCTTCGCACAGCATCAGGCGCGTCGCGGTGCCACGGGTCACGGCGAGCTGATGCCGCAAGCGCAGGAGTAGCACCGTCGTCCTGAGGCCGACGTTGCCAACGAAGGCGGCGCCGGCGCGCGCCACGGCGTCGGCATCGCTGGTGTCGGCGGACTCCTCGAGGGCACGTTCCAGCAGCGTGTCAGCCAGCGCGGCGACCACTGGATGGGTGCGATGGATGAAGAGCGAGCCCGGGGCAGGTGGCTGGTGGAAGCTGACGCGCAATGTGCCGATGAAGCCGTCGGCGGCAAGGCGCTCGCGCACGGTCAGCGGGAGCTGGTCGAGGTTCAGCTTGTGGTGGCCGCTCAAGGAACCGCCGGGCCGCCCCAAGTTTTCTTGACCCCCTCGAGGGGCGGTCTGGGCGCAGCCCGGCCCTGGGGGCGGCCGATACTCCTCCAGAGGTACGCCGAGCTTTGCCACCGCCCGCGTGACGAAACGGAGGACATCGTCCTCTCCACCCAGCACGGTCGCCGACTTGCGCCACTCTGGCAGCACGTCTTCCGGCTTCAGGCGGCGCTGGGCAAAGATGGAGCGGTTCCTGGCCGCTTTCTCGCGGGCGCTTTGCCAAGCTGTTTCGATTTCCTTGGCAGGCTCGCCGAAGTCGAAGCTGGCCTGCGCAGCCTTGCCGATGTGGTTGGTCTTGCGCAACAGCACGGCGTTGAGCAGCGCCTGGGTGAGCCTGCCTTCATCATCGGGCATGGGAACCAGCACGCCCAGCTCCTTGCGGATGCTCTCGGCCTTGCGCAGGATGACCTGCAGCACCGCGCCGTCGACCGGGTTGTCCTCGCCGTAGAGCATGGTGCTGCGGACCTCGCGCGCCTTCTGCCCGAAGCGGTCGACGCGACCCTCTCGTTGTTCGTGACGCGTCGGATTCCAGCTCAGGTCGTAGTGCACGACGGCGGTGAACAGGTTCTGGAGGTTGATGCCCTCGGACAGGCAATCGGTGGCCACTAGGATGCGCGTGTCGCTGTCCCCCAGCTCCTCGACGGCTGCCTCGCGGTCGCCGGGCGTGAATTCGCCGGTGACTGCCTTGATGGTCACGGCCTTGAATCGGGTGCGCAGGAAGTCGGCGAGGTAGTGGGCGGTGGCGACGTAGCGGCAGAAGACGACGGGCAGAAAACCCTCTTTGAGCAAGCTTTGGAGATGCGCCTGCAGCTTCTCGAGCTTGGGGTCGTTGCCCGGGCCCGCCAGGCGCTCGGCGGCGGTGATGAGTGCTCGCAGGCGGTCGGTATCCTCGGTCTGGGCGGCTGGTTCGATGTCGTCGGTGGACAACGCATCCTCGCAGCCGTCGAGCACACGCTCCTCACCTTGCTGGTCGATCTCCTCCAGCGTGAGCTCGCGGCCCTCGCCCGTACCTATTGCGCCGTTCAATCGGGTGCGCAGGGCGTTGACGGCAGCGGCTGGCGATGACGAGATACAACGCAGAAGCGCCAGGGCCGCCCACCAGTTCATGCGTTGCTCGCGCAAGGCGCGGCCCTCGACACGCTCCACCAGCTCCCGGGCATAGGTCAGCACGTCGTTGAAGAGCTGGCCCCAGGCTCCCGTGAGCCGATAAGTGACTTCGGTGGTCTTGCGGTCCGGGAACATCGAGGCGTCCTGCCACTCGGCAATGTCCGGCCGGCGACGCTGGACGAAATGACGGGACAACTCGTCGCGCAGGTCCGTCCGCGCGCCGGGCGGCAGGTCCTTGAGGGCGGTAAATTCCGACCGGAGCAGACCCAGCAGGTTGAAGAACGCGTTTTCGTCGCCGCTGTGGGGCGTGGCCGTCAACAGTACCAGATGGCGTTCCTCGTTCTCGGCCAGTCCCTTGAGCAGTTGGTAACGCTGTTGGCGCCCCTGTCCGCCCTGGGTGCAGGTGTGTGCCTCGTCGACGATGACGAATTCCGGACAGAAGCGCTGAAAGGCTTCGCGACGCCGATCGGACTTGATGTAGTCAAGGCTGACCACGGTGAACGGGTGGGCGTCGAAGACCGAGGTGCCGGGCGGCAGGTCCTTCTCCAGCCGGGCGGCGGTCGCCGTGCGGACCACGACTGCGTGGATGTGGAAACGCTCGGCGAGCTCGCGCTGCCATTGCTCGCAAAGGTGCGGCGGGCACAGCACCGTCATGCGCTGAACCTCGCCCCGGTCCAACATCTCGCGCGCGATCAGGGCCGCCTCGATGGTCTTGCCGACCCCCACATCGTCGGCAATCAGCAGGCGGACAGTGGCCTGCTTGAGGGCCATCAGCATCGGCACGATCTGGTAAGCGCGCGGCTCGACCGCGATGTTGCCGAAGCTGCGAAAGGGACCCGCACCATTGCGCAGCGTGAGCTGCAGCGCATCGAGCAGCAACTGGCTGGCGGCGTGATTGCGCGCCTGGTCGACATGCGGCCACGGGAAGGTAGCCGACCGAACAGGCTGCCGCTCGAGTGGCAGATAGATGAGCGCTTGGTCCTTCTCGCCGCCGCCCAGCGGCCGCAAGTGCAGGGTGTCTTGGTCGGATTCTGGAAGGACAATCCATTCACGGCCGCGGGCCGAGACTAGGCTGCCGGGATAGAACTCGGGGGTCGGTGAATTCATCGGTTATTCGTTCTTGCTGGTACCGAACAGGTCGGCGTGGGTGGCAAAGACTGCGGGCCATTCGCTGGTGATCCGCGAGAAGCGAACGACCAGGTAGCCTTGCTCCGCCAGGCGCCGGGTGATGGCCTCATCCTTGGTGCTCTGCCCCCCGGTTTCGTGGTGGGGGCCGTCGATGAAGACTGCCAGCTGGTATTCGTCGTAGTAGAAGTTGGCGCTGGTCTGCGCCGAGGCGATGGTGTGCTGCCCGCGGTCGGGCTTGCGGTGGCCATGCTGCTCGACATAAGCCAGCCAGGCATGCTCCAACGAACTGCCGGCTGTACGAGCCAACTCGGCGCTGTGCTGCTCGGGTGCCCGCCCGTGCGTACCGAGCCTGGCTTCGGACTGTGTGAGGCGGCACAGCATGTCGAGCAGGAGGCCACCGGTCTTCTCGTCCTGGCGGTCGATGAGCGGGTGGTCAGGCTGGTTGTAGTAGGAAAGCAGGCATTTGTAGCAGCCCGCTTCGCACATGGGCTGGCCGTCGTCGTCCAACTCCTCGTCGAGCACGGCCTTGACCCACGGCTGTCCTTTCGCCGTGCGCTTGAAGTGCATGATTTCCAGCGCCTCGGCGGCCACGGCCGCCAGTGCGCTGGGCTCGGTCGCGAGACGTGTCAGGACACCGGCACCGCCCTCGGCGGCTTCATAGAACAGGACGGATTGCCGGTTGTCGCGGGTCGGCAAGGGCTCGGCCATCAGCTCGCTTTCTTCGAGCTGGTACACGGACTCGATCCCGCGCTTGAGCGCGTACTGCAGTGTGGTCAGTGTGGCTGCGGGCAGCTCGCCCAGGCCTTGGTGGGGCCGGATGATGAGGATGTTGCGGCGGTCTTCGACGTAGGGAACGATGCGCTGCGGCGGCGTCCTGTCCGGCGGCGCCTCGTCTCCGTTCTCCTCGCCAGCATCATCGACACCGCCGACCCAGTGGCCGGTGACCGGGTTCATCATGAACCCCAGCACCTTCTTGTCTTTGCGGCGGCGCCAGCCGAAGTTCATGCGCCAGAGGGTGGCCGCCGGGCCGTACTGAAGCTCCAGCAGCGGACCCTGGGCATCCAGCACCACCGTGGTGATCTTCTGTAGCCGCCCGTCCGCCTCGGCGAATTGCAGGGTGGTCTGCATTTCGTAGCCCTGGCGCACTCGCTCTTCCTCGTTGGCGGTGATGCGCTCCGCGCGCCTGGTGGAGACGTTCTCGATGCGATAAAGGTGCTTGACCTCCTCGGCGCCCGCCAATGAGGCACCACAAGAGAAGCAGCGGTCGGCATCGCGCTGCGAACGGAAGTGGCCGTAGCCGCAGGACGGACACAGGCGCGCCACCTCGGTGGCCAGGCGGGCGCCCTCGGTGATCTGGTCCTGGCTGGTGATGGTGAGTAGCGCTTTGGTCACGCGGTACTGGCTGCCCTCGTGATAGATGAGGCTGTACGGACCGAACTCGCCCAGCGCCAGGAAGCGTGGACGGGAGAGAAAGCTCTCGCGGCCGATGTTGCCCCGGCGTGCGGGGATGTAGGCCAGCAGAGGAAGGCGCGGGAAGTTGTAGCCGGGCAGGAAGCCCTGGCTCGCCAGGTAGCGGTAGGTGTAGAAGTCCGAGTTGAAGGCGCTCTCGCCGGCGAGCAGCAGGTCGCGCTGCTTGCGTGCTTCGTTGTGACGCTGCTGCGCTTCCCGGCGTTCGCGCTCGCTGGCAGCCGGGTTGTTCTCGATCTTGAAGTTCAGCTCGATCTGTCGCGCCGTGGCGCGATACAAATCCCGCCAGCGCTTCAGAGCTTCATCGAGTTCCTTGTACGCACGCTGGAAAACCGTCTCCGGCCACGCCTCGGTGAACCAGGGTGCGCGCTGCGGGGTGAGCTCGTCCTTGAGCATGGCCAGGACGGCCAGCCCACGTTGGTGGGCGCGCTTCTTGGCCTCGGGCTTGTCCAGGTCGGCGGCCAGTTCCTCCAGGATGGGCAGGGCCTCCGGGTGGCTCATGTCGAGCAGGCCACGAATGCTGCTGTCGAGCTTCCTGCCGGTTTCGGCCAGCCAGATGGCATGCATGTGGCTCTGCACGAGTTCGCGGTTGGCGAGGTCCAGCGTCGGCGGATTGACCTGCCCATGGACCATCCGCACCGGGTCACGGAAATAGTACTGGTCGTGCGGGCTTTGCGCCGCGCAGTACGTAATCGCCAGCGCCGGCTGACCTGCGCGCCCCGCGCGGCCGCTGCGCTGGGCATAGTTGGCGGGCGTGGGCGGCACGTTGCGCATATAAACGGTGTTGAGCGACGAGATGTCGACGCCCAGTTCCATGGTCGGCGAGCAAAACAGGACGGGCAGCCATTCGAGCTCGCTACCTTTCCTGTCGCGCCACTCCTTGCGGTCCTTGTCGGTGAAGCGGAAACGCGCCTCGCGTTCGAGGCGGTCTTCTTGCTCGACTTGCGCCGTGTGCTCTCGCGCCTCGAAATCAAAGAGCTGGTGCTCGGGCTTGGCAAGCATTCCAGCGATGTTTCGGTACAGATTGCGGAAAAAGCGGTTGTCACTCGACTGCTTCGGGCTGACACCCTCACCCGGGGTCCAAAGGAGTGCAGCGCCGTTCAGCTGCCAGCCGGTAACACCCACACCCGTTTCTTCCTGGCGGACGAGTCCATAGCTCTCGGCCGCCTTCAACAGCGCGGCGATGACGTCCGGGTATGTGTCGTCCTTGACCTGTGCTACATAGGGGTTGCCGCCGCCCCAGGTGCCGGGCTTCTTCAGTTCGCGCCCGATACGGGAGCGGCTCGAACCAATGACCAGGAAATCCTCCAGGTTGAGCTTCCGACCACGGGGACACACCTCGTCTTTCAGTCGGCGTGTGACGAACCAGCGCGCTGGAACCGGTCGCTCATCCTCTGTGAATCCCCAGGGCTCACGAAGGTTGGCATAGCTCTGCGTTCGTAATTGGTCGAGCTCAGTCCGATCGAGGTAGCGGGTGGCAATGCAAAGGCCCTGGCGCATGGTCTCGAAAAGAACGCGCAAGACGGCAGCGCGCTCTTGCGCAGTGGCGGCCTGAAGCACCTGGGGAGCATTGGCCCATTCGTCGGCGTCCGCTGCGAGGTCGTCAATATCCTGATAGGCCATGCGGACGAGCCCGAGTTGTTCGAGGTTGGGATTGTTGAAACGCCAGCCGCGACGCAGGTCGAAGAAACTCCGATAGCCCAAGATTCCCCGCATGGCAGCCTGCACCTGGCGCCGGGTATTGCCTTTGACATCCGGTTGCTGCATGTACTCCGCACGAACGCCCGGGTCGTCGCGGTCGAAGCCGAGTGCCTCGAACACGGCATTGGCCACCTCCTTTTCCGACAAGGCTCTACCGTCGCCCTTGGTGAAGGCCGACAGCAGCGCAGAACGCGTTAGCAGGACTTGCACGAAGTCATTGAAATGGCCTGCCTGAAGCGCGGCGTCCTGGCGGTTGTCCGAGAAGCCCAAAACCTTCCTGGCCTCGGCGCCGAGGTGTTCGTCCTGCTCGTACAGGTAGCGCAGCGATGCCAATGTCAGCATCGTAGTTGCCGAGCTCCGACCTTCCCCGGATAGTGACGTTAATCGCAATGAGTCCTTCCCCGAGGTTGAGTGGCTCGTGCCACACCCGAGGCAGAAGCGGAAGCTCCCCGGAACAAACCAGGCGCGCAGCCCGCCTTCAGTTGTCGTGACTCCATCCGGCCGCACCTTTGCCGCTTGTGGTACGTACTTGCGGTAGCTCGACTTGATGCGCCACTCGCCGTCGGC
>DPSD01000207.1:500-3308 GCA_003538495.1 Accumulibacter sp. | reverse complement strand
GGACTCTCCTTTGGGCGGACTGTTTTTTTTGTGGGGATTCGAGCGCCTCTGTGGGCGGGTTGATACAGATACAGCCGCGTTCGGAGTGCAGAACAATCCTAGCAGCGGGTAAGTTCTGTGTCAAAGCGGTTTTTATTCGTTCGGAAAAGACGTACACTCCGCGCCGTTTAGACCCGCGAGAGGAACACTGTGTCGTCCCTGCTAGGAGAGAAGATCCGCCGCCTGCGCACCGGCAAGGGGTACAGCCTGGACAAATTGGCGGAACTGACGGAAACCAGCAAGAGCTACCTGTGGGATCTGGAGAACCGCGAAGCCCATCGTCCCTCGGCCGACAAGATGAACAAGGTCGCCGCCGCGCTGGACGTGACGCCCGAGTACCTGCTGAGCGAGCGGGATGTGGCGCCGGACGAGAAGATTGCCGACGAGGCGTTTTTCCGCAAATTCAGAACCCTCGATCCTGATGTGAAGAAGAAGCTCCGAAAGATCATGGACGCCTTCGACGAGGAGTGACATGGAACCTCCAAAATCGCCGAAGGCGACGGCCAACGATCTCCTGTCCAAGGTCATCAAGCCGGTCTTCGGCGGGACCTACCCGCTACCCATCCCGCTGGTGGAGTTCATCACCGACTACACGCGGCAGCGCTTCCCGTCGGATCCGATCACCGAGATCAAGGGCGCAGACCTGCCGGGATTTGAGGGCATGCTGCGCCCGAACAAGACGCGCATCCGGTGGCAGATCCTCTACAACGACGCGGCAGACACCTCGCCAGGACGCATCCGTTTCACACAGGCGCATGAGTTTGGCCACTATCTCTTGCATCGCCAGAAGCGCGACGCCTTCTCGTGCCGAGACGCCGACATGGTCGAATGGGATGCCGTCGAAGCCGGTATCGAAAAGGAGGCCGATGAGTTTGCGGCGACCTTCTTGATGCCGACGGATGATCTGCGCCAGCAAGTCAGCGGCCAGCCGCCGTCATTTGACCTGCTGAGTCACTGCGCCAGTCGTTACGAGGTGTCCTTGATGGCGGCGATGCTCAAGTGGGTCGAGTTCGCGCCCAAACGCGCCGTCGTGTTGGCCGTTCGTGACGACTTCGTGCTTTGGGCGCGTGCGAACGAGGCGGCGTTCAAATCCGGGGTCTATCTGCCGACACGCAAGCGGACAATCCCGGTTCCACCGAAATCCGTGTTTCACAAACGCAATCGGGTAGGGCAAGCGGAGGTCAATGCGATCCCGGCCCAGGGGTGGTTTCCCCGCGAGCCGGCGGGGATGCCCCTGACCGAGATGAGTGTCGTCTCCGACCAGTATCGACTGACGCTGGGCATTCTGTTGCTGCCCGACGCCGAGCGACGTTACCGGCGCGAAGAGGAGTCCGAGGCCGACGACGAGGGCCTGGAGTCCACCATCGACCGGTTCGAGCGATACGGGAAGCCGATCATCCGTTAGACGCCTGACCGGCTTTTCCAAACGGAGCCGCATCTCTCCGCAACTGCCCGAAACTCCCTCGTGGTGTGGGTAGCGGTTCATCCGGACAATGACGCTTCAAGCGAGTTTGACGGAGAGGACCGATACCCATGCGTGACATCAGACGAAGTGCAACTTCGCGAGCCGACAACGCAGCGGCGCGCAGCGACTGCGCAGTCAGCCATCAACCCCCGGAGCACATGACCGCCGCGCAGCGTCGGTGCGAGGTCGCGTCGTTGCTGGCCAAGGGACTGATCCGCCTTCGCAGCGCCGATGGTCCTCAGCCATTGGAAAACGTGGCCCGAGAGAGCCGGTTTGAGCTTGCCTTCTCCGGCCACCAGCGCGTTCATTCACACCCCGTCAACAAGGAATAACACGGAGTCATGATGAACACACCCACGCGCATTCCCGCCACACCGCCGTCGGTCCTGGCGCAGATCGCCCGCTTGCCCGAACTACCGATGCCAGAGATCAAGACGCTTTGGCAGAAATTGTTCGGCGCCGACACGCCCAACTATAACCGGCCGTTCCTCGAACGCCGCATCGCCTACCGCCTGCAAGAAGTCGAGTTCCGCAAGGTCGACGCCAATCTGCTGGAGCGAAACCAGCGTCGGATCGCATCGCTCCTCGAAACGGGTAGGGTCAACAAGCGCGACCGGGACACCCGGCCGGCGGTCGGTACGGTGCTGACGCGGGAGTACCGCGACGTCGAATACTGCGTGGTCGCCACCGCCGACGGACAGTACGCGTTCAACGGCCGGATGTACCCGAGCCTGTTGATGATCGCGCGCGAGATCACCGGGACTCGCTGGTCGGGGCCGCTGTTCTTCGGGCTCAAGGGCCCGGCCAATAAGGGAACGTCTGCGACGAGAAGGGTCCGGCGATGAGCGAGGCCCTGAAACGGCGCGTGCGCTGCGCCGTCTATACGCGCAAATCAACCGACGAGGGAATGGAGCAGGAATACAACTCCATCGACGCGCAGCGCGATGCTGGTCATGCCTACATCGCCAGCCAGCGCGCCGAGGGGTGGATCCCGGTGGCGGACGACTACGACGACCCGGCTTTCTCGGGTGGGAACATGGAGCGTCCAGCACTCCGGCGCATGATGGCCGACATCGAGGCCGGCAGGATCGACGTGGTTGTGATCTACAAGATCGATCGCCTGACCCGCAGCCTGGCGGACTTCTCGAACATGGTGGAAGTCTTCGAGCGGTACGGTGTGTCCTTCGTCTCGGTGACCCAGCAGTTCAACACCACGACCTCGATGGGCCGGCTGATGCTCAACATCCTGCTGTCGTTCGCGCAGTTCGAGCGCGAGGTCACTGGCGAACGGATCCGCGACAAGA
>DPSD01000207.1:0-160 GCA_003538495.1 Accumulibacter sp. | reverse complement strand
TGGGCTACGACGTCGAGAACCGGCGACTGGTGCCCAATGAGCAGGAAGCGAAGCTCATCCAGCGCATCTTCCAGCGCTTCGTCGAACTCGGCTCCAGCACCGCCCTGTTCAAGGATCTGAAGCTGGAGGGCGTCACCTCGAAGGCCTGGACCACCCAGGA
>DPSD01000208.1 GCA_003538495.1 Accumulibacter sp. | reverse complement strand
CGCCGGCCTGACCGTGGTACTGGGCATCGCCTGGTTCAAGCAGGGCGGCCAGACGCCAGCGCTGCCCGACGGCGTGCGGCTGTCGCCGCTGCTGCCCGGCGCCGCGGCGGGCGCCAAGATTCCGATCAACGTCCACGCCGACGAATTCAACGAACTCATGGGCGACGAGTTCATTCCGATGGTCAACAAGGGCGGCGGTGCCGGCGTGCAGGTGACGGCCTACACGCAGACCTTGAGCGACATCGAGGCCCGCATCGGCAATCGTGCCAAGGCCGGCCAGGTGGTCGGCAACTTCAACAACCTGTTCATGCTGCGCGTGCGCGAGACCGCCACCGCCGAGCTGCTGACGCGACAACTGCCCCAGGTCGAGGTGTACGCCACGGCGCTGATGAGCGGCGCCACCGACAGCTCCGATCCGCACGGCAATACCGCGTTCACGTCCAACACCCAGGACCGCATCAGCAGCAACAGCGTGCCGTTGATCGAGCCGGCGCATGTGGTGGCGCTGCCCAAGGGGCAGTGCTTCGCGCTGACCGAGGGCGGCAACCTCTGGAAAGTCCGCATGCCGCTGCCTGCGCCCGACCCCGACGAAGCCATGCCGAAGGATCTGCAGGAGCTGGCCGGCTACATGCGACAGCACTACGTCGAGGCAGGAGACTGGTGGGAGAACCAAGGCATCCCCGGCCTGCAGGACAAGGCGCTGCCCGACGACCTGCTGGACGACTTCAAGCAGATGGCCGCGGCTGAAGAGGCCGAAGCATGAGCGATCCGGCCGTCGCGGCCCAACGCCAGCAGCAACGACAGCAAGGCCTGATCGCCGGCCTGGTCACGCTGCCGTTCCGCTTCTTCGGCGTGCTGTGCGGCGCGCTGCTGCTGTGCATCCTGATCGAATGCGTCGGCATGCACTTCTTCTGGCCCGAGCAGGGCTGGCGCCACGCGCAGGGCATGCTGCACTACGAGCTGGATCAGCTTTCCACGCATTTCACCCGCAGCGCGCTGGTGCAGGAGCCGGGGCGCACCGCGCACCGGCTGGTCGAGCAGGGCTACGACTGGCTGTTCGTGAAAAGCGGTCTGCTGGACTGGATACGCGACGCCTCGGCGCAGGCCAGCGCCGGCAGCCATCGTCCGACCAAGGATTTCCGCTACTACATCGGCTTGGTCTATGTGAACGTGGAGAGCTACCTGATCGCGGCGGCCTATACGACGCTGGTCTTCCTCGTGCGGCTGCTGGTGCTGTGCCTGACCCTGCCGCTGTTCCTGATGGCCGCCTTCGTCGGGCTGGTGGACGGCCTGGTGCGCCGGGACATCCGCCGCTTCGGCGCGGGACGCGAGTCGGGGTTCATCTATCACCGCGCCAGGGCCAGCCTGATCCCGCTGGCCGTGCTGCCGTGGGTGACTTACCTGGCATTGCCGGTCAGCGTGAACCCGCTGCTGATCCTGTTGCCCAGTGCCGCATTGCTCGGCGTGGCGGTGTGCATTGCGGCGGCGACGTTCAAGAAGTATCTGTAGCTGCCCTGCGCCAGGTCAGGTGAACGAAGCCATAGCAAATACGTTTCAAGCAATCTTCTTTTGCCTGTCTCGCAGAGACGCGGCCCAGTCCTTCAAAGCCTGAATGTCCTGAAAGAGATCAGTAGGTGGTGGCGGCGCGGCATTCCTACCGCTGGATGGATCGTGTGCGTCAACAATGTCGCAGCACTTCTTGAATCCGGCGGCGAAAGCATCGCAGTCAGCCTCGGTGAGCGCACTGACCTTCTTCAGGTCCTTGGCGTTGATGTAGTCCCTGTGGCGTTGAATAACGCGGACGAAAGCGATGTCCTCCAGGCCGCGCTCCCATGTGGCGCGCAGCGCGTTGTAGAGCTTTGCCACCTCAACGGCGTACTCGTCTTCCTGGTTGTTGTCATGCAGCAGCTTTGCCGCACGTGCCGCCTTCTCCAGCTTGTCGATGCGATCTTCGACGCTCTGGGCCTTCCAGGGCAGGCCGTCGGCCACCATACCGGCTCCCGCGGCGCCACGACTGAGCGTCGTGAGCCGCACTGCCCGCCCGGTCTTCGTCGCGTGGTCATTCAGATCGTTCACGAACACCAAATCATGCGTGAAGACGATGACCTGACGGTTTTCCGCTTCTTCCACGAGACGCTTGGCCACCTGCCCACGCCAGCGATGGTCCAACGAGGACACCGGGTCATCGAAGACCAGAGCAGAGCGGTGCATCGCGGTGGCAAGCTCGGTCATGAAGGCGGCCAGCGCCACGCAGGTCTTTTCCCCTTCGCTCAGGATTTCGTGGACCTTGGCATCCGGCTTGGCGAAGAGGCGCACCTGATACTGCGGTGAGCCGTACTTGCCGCCGGAGCGCACGATTTCGACGCGAACCTTCGACGCCGCAAGCCTGACAATCTCTTCCTGAAATCTGTCGCGCAGCCGAGGCGTAATCACGGTGTCGGCAATGTCATTGCCCATCTTGGTGATTGTGTTCGTCGCCGTGTCGCCCGCACACTCGGTCAGAAACCGGATGGTCTTCAGCCGCTGGATTTCGTCAGTGACGACCGGCAGCATGCCGGCGAGCAGCGCCCGGTCGCTCAGCTCGGCGAAATCGGCTTCGAGCTTCTTGCGTTCATCTGCGTCAGCCGACTTGCGCAGCTCCGCGGCGTAGTCGCGGATCGTAGTCTGAAGCTGGCCGAGATCAGGCAGCGGCGACGGTGGAACGGGCGGAAGCTGTACCTCGCCGTTTCCGCCCAGGGCTTTGAGCAGAACGTGGCGCCGCAGCCGGGCTGCGGCGATGAAGCGGCGCGTCTGCTGCTGCAGCACTTCATTCTGAAGGCCCAGCTCGTCAAGACTGGCCTTCACCGCCCGCGTGCCGATTGCCCCGGCAGCTATGGTCTGACGTGCGGTCTGAGCTGCCTTCTCTGCCTCGCGTGCAAGCTGTTCCGTGTCCTTCTGTATGAAATCCTCGAAACGCACCATCCGTGTACGTGCCTCAGCTTCCAATGGCTGCTGGCAAAGCATGCAATGCGCGTCTTCGGCCGACGGCGGAAACGGCTGTCCGGGGTATGCGATCTCCGTCGAGTAGCGTCGGGCGGAATCCCATAGCGCCCGCCATGTCTCGCCGCCGACGCCGGCAAGGGGTTCGCCCGTGAAGGCCTTCTCCGCGGCAAGACGTGCGGCGCCCCGTTTCGACCGTGCGTCCCTGGCGAGGGCCGCGGCCGCCAGCAGTTCCTCATCGGTGGTTTTGGCTGCAACGCTCTTCACCGCGGTAATCAGCCGCATGACGTTGTCGGCTTTGACGGCCTGTTCCGCCGCTGCCTTGGTCGGATTCTTCGACAGGTCTTCCCGCAGACGCTCAAGACGGACGCTTTCGTCTGCCGAGAGCGCCGCCAACGCTTCGATCTTCTTTGCGTCTGTATTGGCGTTCAGCGCGGCAAGCGCCTTCCCCACGGCCGTGGTGGCCTTCCAGGTCGGCGCCGCAAAGATCGGATTGCGGGCCTTCTCAAGCTGCTTTTGTTCAGCCGCGAGGGCATCCTTCACCGCCTGACAGGCTGCAGCAAGCTCATCCGGTACGTCCAGACCGAAGGGCCGGAATGCAACCTCGTTCTTCTCGCGGATATGCACTGAGGCGCAGTCGCTATCGAACACGCTCACTGCAGACAGCGTTGCATGCGGATTTGCGCCGTTCTGCCACTGTTCGACCGGCTGCGGCACACCGCCGACCCCGTATTCGATGTTCGCGCCGACGCGCTTCGGGGGCTGATCGGCATACACATTGGGTTCGATCTTTCCGGCATGCCTTGCACGACATGCGCGCTTCAGGATGCGTGCGTAGCCGGACTTGCCCGCACCGTTGTCGCCGTAGATGATCGTGATTCCATTCGGCTCCAAGCCGAGGGTCTGACCGGCGGCAAGGTTGTTCACACCGGTCACGTCGGCAATCGACAGAAGCGATACCGCCGCGGTCTGACCGGGGTTGGCCGGAAGGTGGGCCTTCTCCAGCGGTACCGCTTTCAGCGCGCCTACGGGGGCACCTTTGCCTTGTTTGCAAAGGTCCACGAGTTCGCCGATATCGGCGTCCGTTAGACGGCCGTTTGCGATGATGCGGCGCAGGGCGTCACGCTGCCAGAGTGGGCGATCCTTTGACCAGTCCAGAATCGTTTCCAGGACGGTCTTTTGCTGTGCGGCGGGCTTCTGCATTTCTTGTTCCTCTTCCCTGCCGGTTCATCATGCCCGTGAAGCGGCGATTTCCCGCCGCCTGGGTGCCTTGCCGGAATCGCTCTTGCTCACCGAAATCGATCGAGGGCAACTCAATTAGCCTTGACCTCAAAGCGCAGGTAATCCGCGAGCCGTTTCGACTCGCTGACTTCGTCATGGGGCACCAGCAGGAACTTCCAGGGCTTGGTGCCTACGTTCGCCGCGTGATCGGAAGCGTGCTTGCACCAGCGCATGGCGGCAGCGGCTTTGGCCTGAACCTCCTGGGTGTTGATGTCGGCGCGTGCCTTGGTCTCCACCATGAAGATGGTCGCTTCCGTCTCGGCCACGAAGTCGGGGATGTACTCCGGCTGCTCGGTGCCGAGCTTGTAGTAGATCTGGAACTGTCCCTTCGCGGGCTTGAACCACTTCGTCGCGTCGCGCTCCAGGATGATGGCGAAGCGCCGTTCGGTGTCCGAATCGAACTTCTGCAGCGGGTACAGACAACGCGCGAAGCCACCGAAGAGCATCTGCTTGATGCGACTGGTCTCGGTCACGGTCTCCCGGAAGTGGTGGGCCGTCTGGCCTGCCGTGGCGGTGTAGTTGCACGGCTTGAGTTCGGTGAAGCCGCGACTGACCTGCACCTCGTACTCGGTCGCATCTTCCCAGAAGTGGGCCATCATCTGCGCGTGGATTTCCCGTGCGATCAAGCGGCGGTCACGATCGAGGACGCTGATGGCCTCGTCCTCGGACAGATAACCGCGCAGGTGCTGCACGATCTGGCCCGCGAGATCGTAGAGGAGATCGGCGTGGGTGAAGTAGTCGATGTCGTCGAAGTCCACCAGCGCATGGACGATGTAGTCCTCCGGGCGCTGCTCCTTGAGCCCGACCTCGGCGGCCAGGGTGAACTGCTCGTTCGTGCGCAGCATCTGCCCGACGATCTCGCGCTCACCCGGCTGGAGATGGAGCTGGCTCACATCCAGCTTGAAAGCGTGGAAGCCCGTCGTGACCTCGCCAGTCGGCACCACCGCGATGCGCGGGATGTCGATGGTCTGCTGCACGACGATCTCGGTGGTCTTCGCCACCACCGCGGACAAGTCAAGTGCGGGGACTGACTCATCCACGCCCGCCAGCAATTCGCCTTGCAGCGGCTTCAGCCGCTCTGCCACCTCCGCGAGGATTTCCTTCTGCACTTCTGGTTTCAGCAGCGCGCTGCTGGTGGGCACCAGATCGCGCTTGACCTCGTACTTGCCGATGACGTCCATGACCACGCGCGCGGCCTGCTTCTCCGCCTCCGTGGTGAACACCGGTTTGGGCGCGGGGACTTCCGCTCCACTGTCAGTGGCTGAAGCCCCCGTGATCACGACTGGTGTTTCCGTCAAACCGAGACGCGCCGCAGCCCCCGACTCGACCTGCACGCTGACCTTCTTGTCGTCGGCGCTCGGCGCATCGAGGATGACCTGCTTCAGGCGAATCGGCGAATCGCCGCGGTTGGCCTCGTCGATAATCTCCTGGAACTTGTCGTGCG
>DPSD01000110.1:1656-6360 GCA_003538495.1 Accumulibacter sp. | reverse complement strand
CGGAAGAAACCCAGGCGCGGGTAATTGTCGTGCGTGAGGACGATGTAGGGATAGGACTTGTCGTCACGGAAGAGGATGTTGTAGCGCGGCGACAGGCTCTTGATGAGATTGTTTTCCAGCAGCAGCGCCTCGGCCTCGGAGCGCGTCACGGTGGTCTCGACGCTGGCGATCTGTGCCACCATCAGTGCGATGCGCGGACTCGGATGCTTGTCGCGAAAGTACGAGGCAAGCCGTTTGCGGAGATTTTTTGCCTTGCCGACGTAGAGCACCTGATCGGCGCCATCGAGCATTCGATAGACGCCCGGCAATTCGGTCACGCTGGCAAGCAAGGTTTTGGCGTCGAAGGGTTCGGTCATCACGGTCATGCGCGTTCGCTGCAGCCGACGGCTGAAGTAGGATAGCGTCTTCGATCTTATCACGCTCGCCGGCACCATCCCTGCTCACGGTTCTTTCTTCTGCACCCATGACCACGCGCCCCGACTGGGATGTCTTCTGCAAGGTCATCGATAATTTCGGTGACATCGGCGTCTGCTGGCGCCTAGCCCGACAGTTGGCCAACGAGTACGCGGCGAGCGTGCGCCTGTGGGTCGATGATCTCGACAGCTTCAGGCTGCTTTGCCCGCAACGGGACCCGGCCTTGTCGATCGAGTGTGTGCAGGGGGTCGAAGTCCGCCGCTGGGAAAGCCTCTTCACGGCGGTGACACCCGCACGGGTGGTACTGGAGAGCTTTGCCTGCCGCATTCCGGAGAACTTCGTCGACCGCATGGCGCAACTATCGCCGCCGCCGCTCTGGATCAATCTCGACTACCTGAGCGCAGAAGCGTGGGTGTCTGGCTGCCATCTGTTGCCTTCACCGCATGCGCACTTGCCGCTCGTCAAGTATTTCTTCTTTCCCGGTTTCACGACCGATACCGGTGGCCTGCTGCGCGAGCGCGACCTGCGCACTCGCCGCCGGTGTTTCGCCGCCAGCACCGATCTGCAGAATGACTGGTGGCGCGCGCTTGGCAGTGCTGCGCCGCGCGCCGGCACATTGCTGGTTTCGCTCTTCGCTTATGAGAACACCGCCATTGGCGATCTGCTGCACGCTTGGGAAGTCTCCGGACGGCCGGTCTGCTGCCTGGCTCCGTGCTCACGAACGCTGCCGGCGATCGCGGCCTACGCTGGTCGTGCACTCGCTGCCGGCGACCGGTTGCAACGCGGTGCGCTGGAAATCCGCATTCTGCCCTTCGTCGAACAACTCCGTTACGACTCCCTGCTCTGGCTCTGCGACCTCAATTTCGTGCGTGGCGAAGATTCCTTCGTGCGCGCCCAATGGGCCGCGCGGCCGCTGGTCTGGCAGATTTATCCGCAGCAGGAGGCGGCGCATCTGATCAAGCTCGATGCTTTTCTGGCACGCTACTGCGCTATGCTGCCGCAGGCGACGGCGGTTGTGCTGTGCGAATTCTGGCAGGCATGGAATGCCGGGAGGGTCGAAACTGCGCAATGGCAGCAACTGGCCGCAAGTCTGCCGCTGCTGCATGAACACGCCTTGCTCTGGGAAGCACGGCTCGCAGCCCAGGACGATCTCGTCAAGCAGCTGGTACGATTCAGTGCTTCCAGGTTATAATCAGCAGCTTATCCTAACTTTGCTGCATGGAACGCACGATGAAAACCGCACAAGAACTTCGCCCAGGCAACGTCTTCATGGTCGGTAGCAACCCGATGGTGGTGCTCAAATCCGAGTACATCAAATCAGGGCGCAATGCTTCGGTGGTGAAAATGAAGATGAAGAATCTGCTCACCGAGTCGCCCAGCGAGGCGGTCTATCGTGCCGACGACAAGTTCGACGTCATCCAGCTGGAGCGTAAGGAAGTCAGCTACTCTTACTTCGCCGATCCCCTGTATGTTTTCATGGACGGCGAGTACAACCCGTATGAAATCGAAGCCGAGTGCATGACGGACGCGCTGAACTACCTCGAAGACGGCATGCCCTGCGAAGCCGTGTTCTACAACGGCAAGGCAATCTCGATCGAGTTGCCGACCAGTGTGGTTCGTGAAGTGGTGTACACCGAGCCAGCCGTCAAGGGCGATACTTCGGGCAAGGTGATGAAACCGGCACGCATGGCCACCGGTTTCGAACTGCCGGTACCCGCCTTCATCGAAATCGGCGACAGGATCGAAATCGACACGCGCAGCAACGAATACCGCTCGCGCGTCAGGTAGTTTTCAGTGCCGTTCGTGATTGACTTGCGGCCGCCTGATCAGAGATACTTTTCAGACGAGGCCTCGATGCGCCGAATGGTTCCAGCTTCGCCCGTCGCCGACGGCCTTTCCACCCCGTAATCCGAGGAGCCACCATGTCACTTCGCATCAATGACGTCGCACCCGACTTCAGTGCCGAAACTACCCAAGGCAGCATCCGTTTTCACGAGTGGATCGGCGACAGTTGGGCGATCCTGTTCTCGCACCCGAAGGACTTCACCCCGGTGTGCACCACCGAGCTCGGCTACATGGCCGGCATCGAGGACAAGTTCACCAGCCGCAACTGCAAGCTTATCGGCTTGTCCATCGACCCGGTGGACAACCACGCGCGCTGGGCCAAGGACATTGAAGAAACGCAAGGCCACTTGCCCAGGTACCCAATGATCGGCGACACCGATCTGGCGGTCGCCAAGCTCTACAATATGTTGCCCGCCGAAGAACCGGGCACTTCGGAGGGTCGCACCGCCGCTACCAACGCTACCGTGCGCTCGGTGTTCGTGATCGGTCCAGACAAGAAGATCAAGCTGATGATGACCTACCCGATGACCACCGGACGCAATTTCGACGAAATCCTGCGCGCGCTGGACTCGATGCAGCTCACCGCCAAGCACAAGGTCGCCACGCCGGTGAACTGGAAGCAGGGCGAGGACGTGATCATCGCTGGATCAGTGTCCGACGAGGAAGCCAAGACGCTGTTCCCGGAGGGCTGGAAGGCGCCCAAGCCCTATCTGCGCATCGTCAAGCACCCGTGATCTTCGAACAGGTGGCCAGCGGGGGCTGCCAGTCGTACCTGGTTGGCTGCCCCGAGACGCGTGTCGCAGCCTTGATCGACCCGAGAGCCAGGTAGACCGTTATCTGGCTCTGGCTGCGCACGCTGGGCTGCGCATCCGCTTTCTCATCGATACGCATACGCACGCGGATCATTTTTCGGCCTCGCGCCTGCTCGACTCTACTCGCTATTCCGGACTCGGATGTTTGCCGAGTTTGCGCTGCAGCGTGCGGCGGTGCATTTTCAAGGCTCTGGCGGTTGCCGAGATGTTGCCCTGATGCTCGGCCAACACGCGCTGGATATGTTCCCATTCGAGGCGGTTTACCGACAGCGGCGATCCGGAAACCGGGAATGACGAGTCGCCTACGCTGCTTCTGTTGAGCGCCGCGACAATCTCATCCGCGTCACAGGGTTTGGCCAGGTAATGGATGGCGCCGAGCTTGATCGCTTCGATCGCGGTGGCGATGCTGGCGTAGCCGGTGAGCATGACGACACGGGTGTTCGGATCGCAGGCCATCAACTTCTCGATCAGTGCCAGGCCCGACTCGCCAGGCATCCTGAGATCGACGACGGCGTACTCGGGAGGCTGTGCCTGCGCCTGGATGATTGCCATTTCGACATTGGCGGCGACGGTCACGGCATAACCGCGACGCTCCAGGGCGCGCGCGAGGACGCGGCGAAAAGCGTCGTCATCATCGACCAGCAGCAGCGTCGAGCGCTCGTCGTCAGGGAGTCGTGGGGCTTGAAGAGGCATGGTGCTCGGCTTTCAGTCGGGTCAACGGCAGGGTCACGCGGGTGCATGCGCCGCCTTGCGGGTCCGCACGATTGAAGAGTTCGACCTTGCCACCGAGGCGCTCGACGGTGGCGTTGCTGAGAAACAGGCCGATGCCGATGCCGTTTGGCGGGTCCCGAGTAGCGGTTTTGGTGCTGAAAAAAGCCTCGCCAAGGCGCTGCGCGGTTTCTTCATCGAGGCCGGCGCCACGGTCGAGGATTTCGATCTGACAATGCTCGGTGTCCCAGGAGGCGAAGAACTGCAGGGCTTCCCGGTTTTCCCCGTTGGCGTCGGCAGCATTGTCGAGCAGGTTGAGGAGGGCCTGCTCCAGGGTGCGCTCGGCGGAGATCAGTGGTGCTGGCTGCACACCCTGTAGCGACACGCTGATCCGGGCGTGCGGACGGATTACCCGCCAGTCGTCGAGCAAACGCTGCAGATAGGTGTCGAGCGCCACCCTGCGCATGCTTTCGCCGCGGCCCTGACCCGTCGATGCGAGGATCTGCGAAATCGTCTGCTTGCAGCGTGTCACCTGTTCGCGCAACAACAGCAGGTCCTCCTGCAGCTCGGCATTGTCGCCATGATTCAGTTCGAGTTCGCGGATCACGACCGCCATCGTCCCGAGTGGCGTCCCCAACTGGTGCGCCGCACCGGCAGCGAGCGTACCAATCGAGAGGATCTGCTCATTGCGCAGTGCGTCTTCGCGGGCTGCGGCGAGTTCGCGTTCGCGCCCCTTGAGGGCAGTGGCCATGCGGGTCAGGAAGAAAGCGACGATGGTGACGCTGATCACGAAGTTGAGCCACATTCCGATGACGTGCAGGGCAAAGCCGCTGCTGTGGGCGGCATGCTCGCTCGTGCCGCCGATGGCGCGGGCAAGCAGCGCGTCAAGTTGCGCCAGATCGCCCTGCGGCGGCGGCAGCGGCAA
>DPSD01000110.1:1157-1397 GCA_003538495.1 Accumulibacter sp. | reverse complement strand
CCTGCGGCGGCGGCAGCGGCAAGTTCCAGAACATCAGTAAGGTGTAGGCGAAGAGCGTGATTGCCGCCATTGCCCAGGCGTAGCTCGCGGGCAGCATCGCAGCGGCCAGTGTGGGCGGTAGCAGGAACAAGGAGACGAAGGGGTTGGCCGAGCCGCCGGCAAAGTAGAGCAGCAAACCGAGAATGGCGGCGTCGAAAGTCAGATGCGCGAAGAGTTCAATTTCGGTGACTGGGCCACCCC
>DPSD01000110.1:472-864 GCA_003538495.1 Accumulibacter sp. | reverse complement strand
GTGACTGGGCCACCCCTGTCGAGCCGTTTCCGAGTGACGAGATTGACGGCTGCGAGCAGAGCGATGGCCAGGCTCATCGGCATCAAGGCGAGCGGTATGCGCAGCCAAGCCACTGCCAGAATCAGTACCATCGCCTGGGTCAACACTTCAATCCGGCGCAGCATCAGCAGCCGGGTCAGCGCTGTACCCGGCAGAAAAACCTGCGTCCGGTTCTGATGAGTCAAAAACATGGGCAGTGCCTGGCAGCGGTTGAAGCGCTGAATTCTACGCCCTGGCCGCAGTCAGGGTGGGATTCCAACCCTTGTCCGTTGATTGCGACCCCGAAAACATGGGCCGCCGACCTCGACCTGCTGGCCTGGTGGATGCGACGATTTGCCACATTCCACGGCGCA
>DPSD01000110.1:0-220 GCA_003538495.1 Accumulibacter sp. | reverse complement strand
CCTCCCCCCCTAGAATGCCGGCTATCAAGACACAGGGGAGGGTTCGGGATGCAGTTTGCCAGGAGATCGATCGCGGTCACAGTTACTCTGGCTTTGCCCGGGCTGTGGCAAAGCGCCATTGCGCAGGGAAGCGCAACCCTGCCGGAGATGGACGGAGTTGTCGTCAGGGCGCCCAGGATCAGCGACCGGCAACCCTTCGAGGGCAGCCGTCTCGACGCGG
>DPSD01000530.1:2660-5172 GCA_003538495.1 Accumulibacter sp. | reverse complement strand
CGCGCAAGAATGACCTGCTTCAGGGTCTGGCCGGGCTGTTTGGCCGCAAGCGCGTCGAGCACCACATTCGCCGCGTCGAAGGCGGTGAGGCCGCCAAATCCCGGCTCCTGGCCGAAGCGCTCGACGTAGCGCCTGCGAAAGGCCACATAAGCGGGCTGTGTGCTGTCGCGATCGACAAATTGTGCGATCACGACGCCTTCGACCGCCTTGCCACCCAGCTCGACCAGCCGTTCGGTGGCAGCCCACTCCGAGGTGCCGATGCGCACGACGGCATCGCGCTTGCGGAGCTGCTGCGCGAGCAGGGCGGCATCGACCGAATTGGCCAGGATCAGCACAGCGTCCGGTTTCGCCCTGAGAAGACCCTCCGCCAGGTCAGCAAACGAGGTTTCCTTGCCGGAACTGAAGGGAACGGTGATGCCGAGCGTGCCACCGGCCGATTCGAAGGCGTGGCGATAGTCGGCCAGCCAGCCCTCGGTATAGGCCCGATTGTTCAGATCATAGGCGGCTGCGACACGGCGTAGCCCCAATCGATCGAAGTGATAAGCGGCGCTGACACGCGCGTATTCGGCGGTCGAAGCGATGACCCGCAGGAAATGATCGTCGATCCCGGTCAGCGTCGTTGTCGTCACTGTCGGGCTGAGCATCACCAGTTCGGCCTCGTTGACCAGCGGCACTGTAGCCACCGCCATGGCGCTGGTCATCGGCCCGATGATCGCCTCGACCTTGCGCTCCAATAGCCGGCCAACGGCTTTTCTGGCGAGATCCGGGTCCTGCTTGTCATCCTCGACAATCAGTTCGACCGCCCGGCCGTTTACACCGCCGCTGCTGTTGCGCATTTCGACGGCCAGCGTCGCGCCATTGCGACCGGCAATTCCCAAGTCGGCCACCCGGCCCGAAATACCGCCGAGGAAGCCCAGGCGCAGCGGCTCCGGCGGTGCACAGCCAAGCAACGCGCCACAAATCGCAAACCGGGCGACAAGCCATTGCCACTTGCGTGGAAGCGAACTCTCTCCAGCCAAGGATCGATCCTCTCGACATCCGTCGAAAAAGACACGTCAGCGCTAACGACGCGCTGCACGCCGCAAACAGATAGTCTGATGTAATCCAGGGCATTATGCAGAATGTCGAGTTCACTGTCCAAAAAAGGTGCGAATGAACACGAATTATCGATGGATGGTTGAAAAAGTCTCGCCCTGAGCCGAGAATCGATACTTTCACCTTTTCGCTGCCCAATCCCTCGCCGCAAGCATGACCAGCTCATCATTGATTCACATCGGGAGAATTTCATGCCGCGCACCCTGCAGAGCAAACTTGTCGCTTTCGTCGTCGGGCTGATCGCCAGCGCTGTCCTCCTCGGTGTCCTTTTCTACCAGCAGTTGCGAGGCCAGTTGCTGGAAGGAATAGAGAATGAAATCCGGAGCGCCGCTACCGCTTACTCGCTGGCCATTGGCGAATGGATGGCCGCCAAGGTTCAGTTGCTGAAGGCGATCAAGCCGGTGATCGGAACACCGGAGGCAAAAAGCGTTTTCGTGCTGGCCAAAGCGGCTGGCGGCTTTGACACTGTCTACGCTGGCTACCCCGATAAGCGCGCACTCTTCTCCGAGTCACAAAACCTTCCCGCGGACTGGGATCCCACCAGCCGCCCCTGGTACAAGGAAGCCGAGCTGGCTGGCGAAGCACGCATCGTCATTACCAAACCCTACGCGGATGCCGGAACCAAGAAACTGGTGATCTCGATTTCGTCTCTGGTCAAGGATGGTGGCAGCACCGTCGGCGTTGCCGCCGCCGACCTCTTCATCGATCGAATCGTCAGCGAAGTGCTGGCGCTCAAACTGGCCGGTAACGGTTTTGGTTTTCTGCTGCACAAGGACGGCACCGTACTCGCGCACCCGCTCAAGGAAGCCGTGCTGAAACCGGTGACCGAACAGGTTCCGGAGCTGAGCAGCGACCGCATCGGGCGCGCCGCGAGCGAAGGGAAAATGTTTGCCGTCCAGCGTAACGACGGTGACCGGCTGCTCTTTCTTGCGCCAATCAAAGGTACCGATTGGCTGCTCGGCATCTCGCTGGAAAATCCGAAGACGCGGCGATCCAGGAAGCGCGCGTCACCATCTCGTCTTTGTCCAACAACGTGAAGAACACACAGCGGCTTCTCGAAGACTTTCGGGGGTGATGCCCACCGCCGTAGAAGGAATGATCATGAGCAAATCTGTCCAGCCCTCGCTTCGCTTCTTCTATCCGGAAGCCCTGCACATACGCACCCTGCAATTCCTGGATACTCTCGAACAGGCCGAAGATCCGACCAGGCATGCAAATGCCCTGGGGGATCTGGTGGTCGAGTTGACCGATATCGGCATGGATTACTACTTCCTCAAGCCGCTCGAGCAAGCCGGGGTGGGCTTTGTCCTCCGACAGTCGGCAAATCTCGGGATGGCCGGCGCAGTCCGGGTCATCGGTCCGGTGATTCGCAAGATCATCGCGCGTCTGGATCACAGCCAGTTGCTGACCATCAGCG
>DPSD01000530.1:2213-2414 GCA_003538495.1 Accumulibacter sp. | reverse complement strand
TCGTGCTGACCATCAGCGCGTATCTCCGGCAACTCATGCGTTGACTGTGCGTGATGACGAACCGATGTGACCTTCCCCGGCGGTACAATGCCGGAGAGCAGGCGACATGATCTGTTCTCCCCTTCTTCACGATTCCAGAGCGGCTTGGTTGTTGGCGGGCGTGGAGTTCTTCTTCTCCTTGAGTTGGGTGGTTTACGTCAT
>DPSD01000530.1:0-1936 GCA_003538495.1 Accumulibacter sp. | reverse complement strand
TGAGTTGGGTGGTTTACGTCATCTTTCTTCCCGAGCTGCTGACGCGCAGCGGCATCGACCAACGCTATGTGCCGTGGTTCCTGGCCGCTGACCAACTGGTATTTGCGCTGTCCGACTGGTCGGTCGGCGTCGCGCTTGACCGCGCCCGCGCAGCGTTGCGCAGGATCGGGCCATTGCTGGTGCTGCTGTCGACGCTTTCGGCGCTGGCCATGTGGCTGCTGCCCTTACTGGCCGGGATGCCGATGCTCTTCCTGCTGATGACTACCTTGTGGGTGGCCACTTCGTCGGCCTTGCGTGCGCCGCCCTACGTTCTTCTCTCCCGTTACGCCGGACGTTCTTCGATCCCGCGTCTGGCAGGTATCCAACTGCTTGGTCTGGCGATCGCTTCGTCGCTGGCGCCGTATCTGGCGATCGTGCTCAAGGGTGTCGATGCCGCGCTGCCGTTCCTGCTCAGCGCGCTGGCAGTGGGTTTTTCAGCGCTGGCGCTGGCATATGTCGAACGTTCCCTGCCTGCCGCCCAGTCAGTTGTCACTTCTGCCAAGGCGAATGCAGTGGGCCGCTCGGGCAACGCCTCCTGGGGCTACCTGCTGCTCGTCGCCTGGTTGCTCGCTGTCGGCCAGCAGTGGCATACGGCGGTCAACTCGGCGCCGCAGTTCAAGCGGCTCGCGGATCCGGCACTGCTTCCCTGGCTGATGCCCATCTTCTGGGTCGGTTTCAGCTTCGGTCTGTTGCTCGTCGAGCGCGTGCTCCGCGCGTGCGGCGTCTGGCTGCTCCTGCAACTGGCCTGTGCAGCAGGTGCGCTGGCGCTCACTGGAACGGTAATGGCCGGCTCATTGACCGTGCTGGCATCGAGCCAGTTCGCTGCCGGGGTGTTCTGGGGTTTCATCCTCTGTGCCTCGATCGGCCTGGCGACCGAATGCGGTCAGCCGCTGCAGACTGGCCGCAATACCGGCGCGCTGATGGCGACACTGGCCGTCGCGGCAATGTCGCGCCTTGGTCTGGCGGCCTCTGGCGGGTTGGGCTTCGCCACTGTCGACGCGTTCTTGCCGGTGGCCGCATGGTGTGTGGCGCTGCTGTTCCTGCTGCGCCTCAGGTCGCTGGAGTCGACGTGAGATCGCAACCGCCGTCAGCGAAGTCTTCCCGGAAGATACAAACCGACGAGGATCGCGTGCAAGAAATCGTCGAAAGGCATGCGCAACCGAGCCGGTCTATGGAAAAAGCATATCCAGGGCGAGCGGCTGCTCTTTTATTGATTGGAACTACAGGAGGCATGATGTTTCGGAAATGGATACCCACGGTGTGCTTCGCCTTGTTCGGGAGTATCGCCGACGTCGGCGCCCAGGCATTGCCAGCCCCGACACGCGGCGAGCTGTTGTACTCGACACATTGCATCGCCTGCCACGACACACAAATTCATTGGCGAGACAAGAAACTGGTGACCGACTGGAAGAGTCTGCAGAAAGAAGTACGCCGCTGGCAGGAGCTTGCGGGGCTTGGCTGGAGCAATGAAGAAATTGCGCAGGTTGCGCAATATCTGAATCAACGTCTCTACCACCTGACGCCGGACTAACGGTCATGACTTTTCCAGGCACCCCCGATCATGAAGTCATGACCGTTTCCCTCTCCCCCTCCCCCGCGCGGGGGAGGGGAGATTCCTGAGTCGCGTTCGCGACTTTCACATTAAGGGGGTTGGCAATCGCCGCGCCCACAACCATCCGCCAGGGTGAGCGGCCATCGTTTTTCAGGCGGCCAAGGTCGCTGCTTCAGGCGGTGCTACGCATATCCTCAAGGTTCACCGTCTGCTGCAGAACCTCGCGAAAGTTCTCGCCGATCTTGCCGAGTATATTCAACTGCAGGAGAAGTTTGGCCTCGACATGTTGCAGCTCTTCGATCCGCTCTTCGAGAGTATCGGTGGCCTGGTGAATCCGCTTGATGC
>DPSD01000652.1 GCA_003538495.1 Accumulibacter sp. | reverse complement strand
AGGGTTGGGGTGCCGTCGCCGACGGGCGGCCCCAGAAGTACTTCGGATCACTGAAGTTCTGGCCGATCAGTGCAGAGCCGATCGGTTTGCCGTCCTTGATGATCAGGCTGCCTCCGGCGGCAGCAGGAAAGGCGATCCGGGCCACGCCGGTGACCAGGAGCGGATACAGAACACCGGTAACGAGCGACAGCAAGACGAACAGCGAAATGGCGGGACGCAGCAGCATTTTCATGGATACCTCCTCAGGCCAGACCGGCGGCGGCCAGCGCCATGTCGATCAGCTTGATACCGATAAAGGGGGCGACGAGACCACCGAGTCCGTAGATCGCCAGGTTGCGACGCAGCAGGCTGGCGGCGCCGACGGCGTGATAGCGGATGCCTTTGAGGGCCAGCGGAATCAGCGCGATGATGATCAGGGCGTTGAAGATGACCGCCGAGAGAATCGCCGAGGCTGGGCTCGCCAGTCCCATCACGTTGAGCGCCGAGAGCGCCGGGTAGGTAGTGACGAAGGCGGCTGGAACGATGGCGAAATACTTGGCGACGTCGTTGGCAACGCTGAAGGTGGTCAGGGCGCCACGCGTCATCAGCATCTGTTTGCCGGTCTCGACGACTTCGATCAGTTTGGTCGGATTGGAGTCGAGGTCAACCATGTTGCCGGCTTCCTTGGCGGCCTGGGTGCCGGAGTTCATGGCCACGGCGACGTCCGCTTGCGCCAGCGCCGGCGCATCGTTGGTACCGTCGCCGGTCATCGCGACCAGGCGGCCCTCGCCCTGGTACTGGCGGATCAGCGCCAGCTTGGCTTCCGGCGTCGCCTCGGCGAGAAAGTCATCGACGCCTGCCTCGGCGGCAATCGCCGCGGCGGTCAGGCGGTTGTCGCCGGTGATCATCACCGTCTTGATCCCCATCTGGCGGAGTTCGGCGAAACGCTCCTTGATGCCGCCCTTGACGATGTCCTTCAACTCGACGACGCCGAGCACGCGCGTGCCGTCGGCCACGACCAGCGGCGTGCTGCCACGCCGCGCCGCCGCCTCGACCGCCGTCAGCACCGACACCGGCATGGCGCCACCGATGGCCTCGACATGCTGGCGGATGGCGTCGGTCGCCCCCTTGCGAATTTGCCGGCCAGGCACATCGACGCCGCTCATCCGCGTCTGCGCCGAGAAATGCACGAACTGTGCTTCAAGCGCGTGCACGTCGCGCTCGCGCAGGTTGAAGCGCTGCTTGGCGAGGACGACGATGCTGCGACCCTCCGGCGTTTCGTCGGCGAGCGACGCCAGTTGCGCGGCGTCGCCGAGTTCTGCCTCGTTGACACCGTCGGCGGGCAGGAAGGCCGCGGCCTGGCGATTGCCGAGCGTGATCGTGCCGGTCTTGTCGAGCAGTAGCACGTCGACGTCGCCAGCGGCTTCGACGGCGCGGCCCGAGGTGGCGATGACGTTGGCTTGCATCATGCGGCTCATGCCGGCAACGCCGACGGCGGAAAGCAGGCCGGCGATGGTCGTCGGAATCAGGCACACCAGCAGCGCGATGAGGACGGTGATGCTGACCGGCGAGCCCGATCCGGCCACCGTCACGCTGAACTGGGAGAACGGCAGCAGGGTCGCGGTGACGCCCAGGAAGACGATGGTCAATGCCGCCAGCAGGATGGTCAGTGCGATCTCGTTCGGCGTCTTCTGCCGTTTGGCGGTTTCGACCATGGCGATCATGCGGTCGACGAAGGTCTCACCGGGATTGACGGTGACGCGCACCACCAGCCAGTCGGAGAGTACGCGCGTGCCGCCGGTGACCGCCGAAAAGTCGCCGCCGGATTCGCGGATCACCGGTGCCGATTCGCCGGTAATCGCCGATTCGTCCACCGAGGCCACCCCTTCGATGACCTCGCCGTCGGCAGGAACGGTTTCGCCGGCAGTGATCAGGACGACGTTGCCGATGCGCAGATCGTCCGCAGGCACGGTGTACCATTCGGACTCCGCGTGCGGGGAATGCAGCCGCTTTGCCCAGGTCTCCTTCTTGAGGCCGCGCAGCGATGCGGCCTGCGCCTTGCTGCGGCCTTCGGCAAGAGCCTCCGCGAAATTGGCGAAGAGTACCGTAAACCATAGCCAGACCGAGACCGCGAGAATGAACGAAGTCGCTTCCTGACTCGGGCCGCGCAAGGCCGGAATCGATGCCAGGGTCGTCAGGATCGAGCCGATATAGACCACGAACATCACTGGATTGCGCCATTGCACGCGCGGGTTCAGCTTGCGGAACGAGTCGGCGATGGCCGGCTTGAGCAGCGCCGGGTCGAACAGGGAAAAGGTCTTGCGAGTCATCGAATTCTCCAGTCAATCAACGGGCAGGCCACAACACCAGGTGTTCGACCAGCGGACCGAGCGCCAGCGCGGGTACATAGTTGAGCAGTCCGACCAGCAACACGGAGCCAATCAACAGCGTGACGAACAGCGGGCCGTGCGTCGGCAGCGTGCCGGCAGTGGCGGCAACCCGCTTCTTGGCCGCCAGCGACCCGGCCATGGCCAACACCGGCAGGATCACGCCAAAGCGGCCAAACCACATCGCCACGGCCAGCAGGACGTTGTAGAAGGGCGTATTGGCGGACAGCCCGGCGAAGGCGCTGCCGTTATTGTTGGCTGCCGACGATAGGGCATAGAGGATTTCGGAAAAGCCATGCGCGCCCGGATTGGCGATGCCGGCACGACCGGCTTCGGTCATCACCGCAATGGCGGTGCCGACGAGAACCAGCAGGGGGGTGACGAGGATGGCGATCGAGGTCATCTTCATCTCGTGCGACTCGATCTTTTTGCCCAGGTATTCCGGTGTACGTCCAATCATCAGGCCAGCGATGAATACCGCCAGAACGGCGAAGACCAGCATGCCGTAGAGGCCGGAACCGACGCCGCCGAACACCACTTCACCGAGTTGCATATTGACCAGTGGCACCAGACCTCCCAAGGGCGTAAAGGAGTCGTGCATCGAATTCACGGCGCCGCACGAGGCAGCGGTGGTGATGGTGGCAAACAAAGCGGAGTCGGCGATGCCAAAGCGTGTCTCCTTGCCTTCCATGTTGCCGTCGGCCAATGCCGTAGTGCTTACGAGGGTATCGCCGGTGGCGACCTTCGCCAGCAGCGGGTTGCCCTGTTGCTCGAAACAGATCGCTGCGATGGCAAAGGTGACGAAGAGTACCGTCATCGCGGCCAGCACCGTCCAGCCCTGGCGTTCGTCGCCAACGATGCAACCGAAGGCAATGCACAGCGCTCCGGGAATCAGGAAAATCGACAGCATTTGCACGAAGTTGACCAATGGCGTCGGATTCTCAAAGGGATGCGCCGAGTTGGCATTGAAGAAACCGCCGCCGTTGGTGCCAATCATTTTGATCGCCTCCTGCGAGGCAACCGGACCCATCGGCAAGGTCTGGGTCGATGTCGTCGCCGGCTCGGTTATGGCGTTGCCCTTTTCATCCCTGAGCGGCTGAGCAGCGGCGTCGAGCTTCGGATTGTCGTATTTCGTGACTTCCAGCGTGCTCACATCCTGGTAGGCAGCAAAATTCTGGATTACGCCCTGGCTCGCCAGAAACAGCGCGAAAAGCGACGACAGCGGCAGAAGAATCCAGAGGGTAACGCGCAACAGGTCCACCCACGCCTTAACGCTGCCGGC
>DPSD01000131.1 GCA_003538495.1 Accumulibacter sp. | reverse complement strand
CCAGTGGCTGTAGTAGTCGGCCATGTTGTAGCCGCAGAACGGCAGCATCGCGAACGGATCGCGGCGAACGACGCCCTGCTGGCCGAAGGCGGCGGCAGTCGTCTCCGAACCAAGGGTGGCGGCGGCATAGACGCCGTGATCCCAGTCAACGGTCTGGCAGACCAGCGGTACGGTCGAGGCACGACGGCCGCCGAACAGGAAGGCCGAGATCGGCACCCCTTCGGTGCTCTGCCACTGGTCGTCGATGCACGGGCACTGTGACGCCGGTGCGGTGAAGCGGGAGTTCGGATGAGCGGCCTTGGTGCCCTTTTCCTTGGCGATCGCCGGGGTCCAGTCGTTGCCCTGCCAATCGATTGCGTGCGCCGGTGCCGGCCCCATGCCTTCCCACCACACGTCGCCATCGTCGGTGAGTGCGACGTTGGTGAAGATGGTGTTCTCGGCCAGTGAAGCCATGGCGTTGAAGTTGGTCTGATCGTTGGTACCCGGCGCGACGCCGAAGAAGCCGGCTTCGGGGTTGATCGCGTACAGCCGGGTGACGCCGTTCTTGTCCTTGCGCGGCTTGATCCAGGCGATGTCGTCGCCGATGGTGGTGACCTTCCAGCCGTTCAGGCTGGCCGGCGGAACCAGCATCGCGAAGTTGGTCTTGCCACAGGCCGACGGGAACGCCGCGGCAACGTAGTGTTTCTTGCCTTCGGGCGACTCGACGCCGAGGATCAGCATGTGTTCTGCCATCCAGCCGTCGTCGCGTGCCATGTTCGAAGCGATGCGCAGCGCCAGGCACTTCTTGCCGAGCAGCGCGTTGCCACCGTAGCCCGAACCGTAGGACCAGATTTCGCGCGTTTCCGGATAGTGGACGATGTACTTGGTGGTCGGGTTGCACGGCCAGCGCGGGTCCTTCTGGCCTGGTTCCTTGGGTGCGCCGATCGAGTGCACGCAGGGAACGAAGGCGCCGTCGGTACCGAGGACCGGGAAGACGTCCTTGCCCATGCGGGTCATGATCCGCATGTTGACTACCACGTAGGCACTGTCGCTGATCTCGACGCCGATCTGGGCGATCGGTGACCCAATGGGTCCCATCGAGAAGGGGATCACGTACATCGTGCGGCCCTTCATGCAGCCCTTGAAGACGCCCTTCAGCGTCTCGCGCATCTTGGCCGGTTCTTCCCAGTTGTTGGTCGGGCCGGCGTCTTCCTTCTTCTCGGAACAGATGTAAGTACGGTCTTCGACGCGGGCGACGTCCGAAGGGTCCGAAAAGGCCAGAAAGGAGTTCTTGCGCTTTTCGGGATTGAGCTTGACGAAGGTGCCGGCGGCGACCAACTCGGCGCAGAGCCGGTCGTATTCTTCTTGCGAGCCATCGGCCCAGACCACCTGGGCAGGCTCGGTGAGGGCCGCGATATCGGCAACCCATTGTTTCAGGCGTTCGTGTTTGACGTAGTCCGGGGCATTGATGGAAAAAGTCTGGTTCATGGTAATCACTCTCGAAGGAAGGTGGAGGAGCGGAGCTTACCGTGGCGTGGCGCGCGCAGAGGCTGGCCAACGGAGCAGGGACCCGAAGGGTCCGTCCAGCCCAGTCGGGGGCGACGCGTCGGTCGCGGCTGGCGAAGAAACCGGGTGCAGCAAGGGGGGATTGACATGCCGAATGCTGGTGCTACAAGGTTGTCAGGGTTTGTGTAATTATGCCACAGGTCCGACCCGAACTGACGATCGATAGACAAGCCGCGTTCTGCCGAGAGGGTCGAGCGGGACACTCGGGAGTCAGAGATCTAGTGACCGTTGGGGAGCCACAAGCAGCCGCTTTGGCTTGATATGCCGCCAGGAGAGAGTCATGAACAAAGACAAAGACAAAGACCAGCTGCGGATTGCCGCCTTGGCCTACCACCGCAATCCAAGACCGGGCAAGATCGCGATCCAGCCGACCACCCAACTGACCAATCAGTACGACCTGTCGATGGCCTACTCGCCAGGAGTGGCGGCGGCCTGCGAAGAGATCGTCGCCGTCCCCGCTGAAGTCAGCACGCTTACTTCACGCGCCAATCTGGTCGGCGTGATTACCAATGGCACGGCCGTGCTGGGTCTCGGGGCGATCGGTCCGCTGGCGGCCAAGCCGGTGATGGAAGGCAAGGCTGTGCTGTTCAAGAAATTTGCCAACATCGATGTCTTCGATCTGGAGATCGAAGAGCTTGATCCGGATCGCCTGGTCGAGATCATCGCCTCGCTGGAGCCAACATTTGGCGGCATCAACCTCGAGGACATCAAGGCGCCGGAGTGCTTCTATGTTGAGCGCAAGCTCCGTGAGCGGATGAAGATCCCGGTCTTCCACGACGATCAGCACGGTACGGCGATCGTTGTCGGTGCGGCGATCCTCAACGGCCTGTACCTCCAGGGCAAGGAACTCGACAAGGTAAAGCTGGTGACCTCGGGCGCTGGCGCCGCTGCGCTGGCGTGCCTGGATCTGCTGGTGATGCTGGGTATCCCGGTCGAGAATATCTGGGTGACCGACATCAAGGGGCTGGTCTATGAGGGCCGTGTCGAGGACATGGACGAGATCAAGGGGCGTTACGCCAAGCAGACCGACGCGCGAACTCTCGACGACGTGATCGGTGGCGCCGACGTCTTCCTCGGGCTGTCGGCCGGCGGCGTGCTCAAGCGGGAAATGGTGGCGAAGATGGCGCCGTCACCGCTGGTCATGGCGCTGGCGAACCCTAACCCGGAGATCACACCCGAAGACGTCAAGGCGGTGCGTAGTGATGCAATCATCGCTACCGGGCGCTCCGACTACCCCAACCAGGTCAACAATGTGCTGTGTTTCCCGTTCATCTTTCGCGGTGCGCTCGACGTCGGCGCGACGACCATTACGGAAGCAATGAAGCTCGCCGCGGTCAAGGCAATCGCCGAACTGGCGCGCGTCGAGCAATCCGAGGTGGCGCTAAAGGCGTACGGCGAGAAAGTCTCCAATTTTGGCCCCGAATACCTGATTCCGAATCCTTTCGATCCGCGCCTGATCAGCAAGATCGCGCCGGCGGTGGCGGCGGCAGCCATGGAATCGGGTGTGGCGACCAGGCCGATCAAGAATATGGACGCCTACGAGGACAGCCTGGACGAGTTCGTCTATCACTTTGGCCTGATCATGAAGCCGGTGTTCTCGCAGGCCAAGCAGGCGCCCCGGCGGATCGTCTTTGCGGAAGGGGGCGATGAGCGCGTGCTGCGCGCGGTCCAGGTGATCGTCGACGAGGGTATCGCGAAACCGATTCTGATCGGCCACCCGGGCGACATCGCCCGCAAACTGGAGGCGGCGAACCTGCGTGTCCGTCCGGGTGTTGACTTCGACATCGTTTGCGCCGGCCACAATGATTTTTTTGAGCACCATTTCGAGCCTTACTGGAAAGAGTATCGGCGGACGATGGAGCGCAAGGGCGTTTCGGCCGATTTTGCCAAGCGCGAGGTGCGGCGTCATCCCTCCCTGTTCGGCGCGCTGATGGTGCGCATGGGCGACGCAGACGGCCTGATCTGTGGCACTTTCGGTCGCCACCACGTGCACCGCGAGTATGTCGAGAACGTCATCGGCCTGGCGCCGGGCGTCCGGGGGCTCTATGCGATGAGTGTGCTGCTGCTGCCGGATCGCACGCTGTTCATCGCCGACACCTACATCAACTACGAGCCGACGGCGGAACAGCTGGTTGACATGACTCTGCTGGCTGCCGACGCAGTGCGTCGCTTCGGCGTGACGCCGCGTGTCGCCCTGCTTTCGCATTCGTCGTTCGGCTCCGAGAACACGCCAACGGCGCTGAAAATGCGCGAAGCGTTGCGCTTGCTGAAGGAGCGTGCGCCGCGCCTCGAGGTCGAGGGCGAGATGCACGGTGACGCGGCGATCGACGATCAGATCCGGCAGCGTGTTTTTCCGAGTGATGCGCGGCTGAAGGGGCAGGCCAATCTGCTGATCATGCCGACTCTCGACGCGGCGAACATTTCGTTCAACCTGCTCAAGATCGCTGCCGGTGACAACCTCACGATTGGCCCGATCCTGCTGGGATCCGCGCAGCCGGCGCACATCCTGACGGCGACCGCGACCGTTCGACGGTTGGTCAACATGACCGCCCTGGCGGTGGTCGACAAACTGATGAACGAACGCTGAACGCGCTGGGCGGCCCGTCGGTGGCGCTTGGGCGTGTTCCTCCAACGCGTGTCGAGAACCCCACCTCTCAAAACCAGGTAGTGATGAGGGCCGATGGCCAGCGGTAGAATGGCGCTGATTCTCGGTGGCGGCGGCGCGCGTGCCGCGTATCAGGTTGGCGTCCTGCGCGCTGTTCGCGACTTGCTTGGCGACTGCAGCCGAAGCCCGTTTCAGATCTTGTGCGGCACTTCGGCTGGCGCCGTCAATGCGGCGACGCTGGCCTGTCATGCCCACAACTTTCGTGATGCGGTCGATGCAATGGAAGATGTCTGGCGCAATATGCGCGCCGGCCAGATCTATCGCGCCGACCCGATCGGGATCGGCCTGGCGGTGGCCAACTGGCTGAGCGCCTTCCTGCTCGGCTGGGCGTTCAGGCGTAGTCCGCGTTCGCTTCTTGACAATCGGCCCTTGCGTCGTCTTCTTGAACAGAAACTGCACTTCCACAACATTGAGCGCTCGTTGGCCAAAGGGACGTTATACGCCGTAAGCATTACCGCGTCAGGGTACGCGACCGGCGACGGCGTCAGCTTTTTCGAGGCCCATCCGGAGGTGCAGAGCTGGCGGCGAACGCAGCGCATCGGTTGTCGAACGCAATTGTCGGTTGACCATCTGCTGGCTTCGAGCGCGATCCCTTTCATCTTCCCCGCCGTACATCTCCATCGCGAGTATTTTGGCGATGGTTCGATGCGGCAACTGGCGCCGATCTCACCGGCAATCCACCTGGGGGCCGACAAGATCATGGTCATCGGCGTCGGCAAGATCAATGAAGTGAGTCAACGGCAAAGTTCGCGCGCCTACCCGAGTCTGGCTCAGATTGCGGGGCATGCGCTTTCGTCGATCTTCCTGGATAGTCTGGCCGTCGATATCGAGCGTATGGAGCGCATCAACCGGACCCTGGCGAGGCTTCCCGATGCGTTGCGAGAAAGTGGCGAAATAGGCCTGCGGCCGATCGAGTCACTGATCATCGCGCCATCCGAGAGTCTCGATCAGCTGGCTGCGCGCCATGCCAGAGCGCTGCCATGGGCGGTGCGACTGTTGCTCCGGGGACTGGGGGCAATGAACCGGCGCGGCGGTGCGCTGACCAGCTATCTGCTCTTCGAAAAATCGTACACTGGCGCACTGATCGATCTCGGCTATGGGGACACGATGGCTCGCCAGGAAGACGTCAAGGCCTTTCTTGACGCCTGAAGGTATTTGATCTGCTACATTACATAGTCAATCTATCTCCTTATTTTCCTGAATGTATGGTTCTCTCGGAAGACGGGCTGCGGTAGAATTGTGACGAATTGTAGATCGTGCAGGAGGCTGGAGATGCGGATGATACTCAGAGCAGTGTTGCTGGCGGGCGCCCTGTTGGGTGGTGGCCTGATATCGATCGAAGCCGCGCACGCCGTGGATAAGGCCAAGAGCAAGGCCGAAGAACCGAAGAGCAAGGCGCGGACAACCCAAAAGGCGCCTCCGGTGGCCAAGAAGGGGCCTCCGGTGGCCAAGAAGGGGCCTCCGGTGGCCAAGAAGAGTGCGACCAAGACCGTGGCGCATAGGGACAAGGGCGCGGCAATGGCCAAGTCCGCGCGCGTCGCCAAGAGCAGCAATGCTGCTCCCCAGGCCGCAAAGAAAAGGTACACCAGCGACGCCAGGAAGCACCGGAATGCCAACCGGGTCTTCGCCGGCGACGTCGACCCCTGGCAGGAACCGAGCAACCTGGCGGTACACTCGGGCTCGGCTCTGGTAGTCGCGCAGGATGGCGGCGAAACCCTCTACGAGAAGAATGCCACTACCGTCGTTCCGATCGCCTCGATTACCAAGGTCATGACGGCGATGGTGGTGCTCGATAGCATGCCCAATCTGCAGGAGTCGATTACCATCACCGATGAGGATGTCGACTACTTGAAAGGCAGTCGTTCGCGCCTCCAGGTGGGAACAGTGATGACCCGCGAGATGGCTTTGTTGCTGGCGTTGATGTCTTCTGAAAACCGTGCGGCGCACGCGCTAGGACGTCACTACCCAGGCGGCCTGGCGGCTTTTGTGGCGGCGATGAACCGCAAGGCCGCGTCGTTGGGGATGGCCCGGACGCATTTCGAGGACCCCACCGGTTTGACCAGCAACAACGTCTCCACGGCACGCGACCTCGCGCGAATGGTCGCGGCCGCACATCGCTACCCCTTGATTCGCGAGTTCTCGACGACCTCCGGCGCGACGGCCGAGGTGAAAGGGCGTGAACTCGAGTACCACAATACCAATCAGCTGGTCAAAAGCCCGACTTGGGAGATCGGTCTGTCGAAGACCGGCTACATTCAGGAAGCGGGCAAGTGCCTGGTCATGCAGGCACGCGTAGCGGACCGACCGGTAGTGATCGTACTGCTTGATTCGGCTGGCAAGCAAACTCGCATTGGTGATGCGAATCGCATCAAGCGGTGGATGGAGAGCGCAGGGGCTTCCGGCAAGCAGCCGACGCCGGCCTGACCTGCCGCCGGAAGTGGATGCCACGGCACGCCGTGGCTTTTTTGCCAGCGCGCCGCCGCTGGAGAAGGTGCAGAGGGAGGCAGTCTTCGCTCCCGCCGCGTTTTGCGCCGGTTCGAGGAACTGACAGCAAGGGCTGTGGTAGAGTTCTCCGGTAGCATGCGCGCGTGATTGAAACGCTTATCGCCATTAAATTCGTGACTCGCCCCTAGCCCGCTGCTACCGGGCCAGGCTGTTTTTGATATCACCGAAACCGCCGCGGTGTCCGATTTTCCGCCGCCCGCACCTTCATGGACGCGGTGTGCGACCTCCGTTGCGCGTTTTCGCCTAATGGCTTTCGGTGTGGACCACGCGCAGGGCTACTTTATCGGCAAACCCGCGCCGGACGTCGCCTTACCCGGTTGGTCGGCAGCGGGCAACAGGCGGGCAGCACCTGACGCTCCGGGAGGCCAGCAGAGCGGGTGCTATAATCGCCCGCTGACTTGCCTACCCCCTCTTACGCATGGCGCTGTTTACCCTTGGCATCAACCACCACACGGCGCCACTTGCGGTTCGCGAGCAGATCGCGTTTCAGACCGACACGGTGCAGCAGGCGTTGGCCGACCTGACGCGTTGCCAGGCGGTGCATGAGGCGGCGATTCTGTCGACGTGCAACCGGACCGAAGTCTACTTTGCCGGCGATACGCCCGGGGCGGCCAGCCAGTGGCTGGCCGCCTATCATCGACTGGCACGCCACGAGATCGAACCTTACCTCTATACCTATCCTGAACGGGAAGCCGTTCGTCACGCCTTTCGCGTGGCCAGCGGCCTCGATTCGATGGTTCTCGGCGAACCGCAGATTCTCGGCCAGATGAAGGAAGCGGTGCGCGCTGCCGAGGAGGCGGGGACGCTGGGTACGACTTTGCACAAGCTTTTTCAGCACTCCTTTGCGGTCGCCAAGGAGGTGCGTTCGACGACCGCGATAGGGGCCAACATCGTCTCGATGGCCGCCGCCGCGGTGCGCCTGGCCGAACGCATCTTCGAGCGTATCGCCGACCAGAAGATTCTGTTCATCGGCGCGGGCGAGATGATCGAACTGTGCGCGACGCATTTCTGCGCCCAGCAACCACGGCACGTGGCGATCGCCAACCGGACCGTCGAGCGCGGCCTGATGCTGGCCGATCGCGTGGGCGGAACGGCGATCCGGCTCGAGGAACTCGGCGAACGCTTGCCGCAGTTCGATATCGTCGTCTCGTGCACCGCCAGCCCTTTGCCGATCCTCGGCCTCGGCATGGTCGAGCGGGCGATCAAGGTTCGCCGCCACCGCCCGATGTTCATGGTCGACCTGGCCGTTCCGCGCGACATCGAGTTCGAGGTGGGCGAGATGGACGACGTCTTCCTCTATACCGTCGACGATCTGGCGCAAGTGGTCGAGTCCGGTATCGAGTCGCGTCAGGCGGCGGTGGTGGACGCCGAGGCGATCATCAGCGAGCGGGTCGATGGCTTCCTGCGCTGGCTGGCGACGCGTGGTACAGTGCCGATCATTCGTTCGCTCCGCGATGCCGCCGAACGCGCGCGCCGCCACGAAATGGAGCACGCGCTGAAGTTGCTCGCGAGAGGCGACGACCCGGCGCGGGTTCTCGACCAGTTCTCGCACCGCTTGACCAACAAGTTCCTGCATGCGCCAACACAGGCCCTGGCGCAGGCCAGTGATGGTCGGGACGAGTTGCCGGCGCTGGTCGGGCGCTTGTTTCACCTGCATCCGGATTCCCGCCTCGGCGAGTAGCGGGTTGCGCTGGCTGACACCATCCTTCGCTGATTCTTCCCGCCTGCTTTCGCGCGCTTGATCCTGCTTGACCCCTTGAAACCATTTCCTGATGAACCAGAGCATTCGCGACAAACTTGAGCATTTGAGCGGCCGCCTCGACGAACTTGATCGGATGCTGGCCAGCAGCGACGCGACGCGCGATCTGGACGAGTACCGCAAGCTGTCGCGCGAGTACGCTGAGCTTGGCCCGGTGGTCGCTCTTTACCACACTTGGCTGGGGTCCGAGGCCGACCTGTCGTCGGCGCTTGAGCTGCTCGCCGATCCGGAAATGCGCGAACTGGCCGAAGCGGAAGTGGCCATCGCCAGGGAGCGCCTGCCGCAGATCGAGAGCGATCTCCAGAAGCTGCTGCTGCCAAAGGACGCCAACGACGAGCGCAATGTCTTTCTTGAAATCCGCGCCGGAACCGGCGGTGATGAGTCGGCACTGTTTGCCGGAAGTCTGTTTCGTATGTACACGCGCTATGCCGAACGGCAGCGCTGGCAGGTCGAAGTGATTTCCGCCAGCGTCTCTGACCTCGGTGGTTACCGCGAAGTCATTGCCCGGATCATTGGCAACGGCGTCTACTCGAGGCTCAAGTTCGAGTCGGGCGCCCACCGCGTGCAGCGTGTCCCTGAGACCGAAACGCAGGGACGGATTCATACTTCCGCGTGTACGGTGGCGGTGATGCCCGAGGGCGACGAACTGGAGGAGGTGCTGATCAACCCGGCCGAAATCCGCGTCGACACCTACCGGGCTTCAGGTGCTGGCGGACAGCACATCAACAAGACAGATTCGGCGGTGCGGATCACCCACCTGCCAACCGGGATCGTCGTCGAATGCCAGGATGATCGCTCGCAGCACAAGAACAAGGCGCAGGCGCTGTCGGTCCTGGGCGCCCGTATCAGGGACATGCAGGAACGCGCGCAACACGAGAGCATCGCCTCGGAGCGACGGAATCTGATCGGCAGTGGCGATCGCTCGGAACGGATCAGAACGTACAATTTTCCGCAGGGCCGGGTCACCGACCACCGCATCAACCTGACGCTCTACAAGATCGAGGCGATCATGGACGGCGACCTTGACGATCTGCTCGGAGCCCTGAACGCCGAACATCAGGCCGATCAACTGGCAATGCTCGCTGACAGCGACTCCTGACACGGCTTCGGACGATCTATTCAGCATGCGGTGGACGAGACCCTGCGCCGGCCACCGCTTTCGTCGCGGCATCGGCGCCGAATGTCGGCGGCGACGATGATCGGGATCGGCGACGCGTGGCGCTCGGCCAGCCAGCGCATCGATCGCCTCGATGCACGACTGCTGGTGGAGCGTGTCGCCGGCTGCACGCACGCCGACCTGATTGCGCACTCGGCGCGCCTGTTGTCGGCGGCCCAACTTGCCACCCTCGAGGTGCTGGTCAGGCGTCGCCTTGGTGGCGAGCCGCTGGCCTATCTCCTGGGCTCGGCAGGGTTCTACGGTCTCGAATTCATGGTCACGCCGGCGGTCATGATTCCGCGCCCCGAGACTGAGCTGCTGGTCGATCTCGCGCTCGCGCGCGTGCAGCGCTTGCCTGCGCCGCGGATTCTCGACCTCGGCACGGGCTCGGGCGTTCTGGCGGTAACGCTTGGTTGGAAATGCCCGGCAGCGGTGCTCACCGCGGTTGATCTTTCGCCAGCAGCGCTGGCCGTAGCCAGTGGCAACGCAGCGATGCACGAGGTCGCGATCAGCTTCCTTGCCGGTGACTGGTACGCTCCGCTCGGGGAGCAGCGTTTCGATGCGATCGTCGCCAACCCGCCCTATGTCACGCACGCTGACCCGCACTTGCAGCAGAATGGATTGCCATTCGAGCCGCAGCTGGCGTTGACCGATGGGGTCGTCGGCGGTGACGGTCTGGCGTGTATTCGCGACATTGTCGGTAGTGCTGCCGCGCATCTTCGAGCTGGTGGCTGGCTGTTGATTGAGCACGGCTATCAGCAGGCGGCAGCGGTGCGCACGCTGCTGTGCCAGGCGGGACTGACCGAGGTTGCCTCATGGCGCGACCTGTCGGCCATCGAACGGGTCAGTGGCGGACGTTTACGTTGACGATCAGCGCAGCCAGACAGTACACTGCTCTGTTGATAATTTTTCTCAACCGCTATCACTTGTGAGGTCTGGCGATGGATGTGCAGCAGTTGATCAAGGAACAGGTCACGACCAACCCGGTAGTGCTCTACATGAAAGGGACGCCGGAGGCTCCGCAGTGCGGTTTTTCGGCGGTTACCGTGCAGATTCTCAGAGCCTGCGGCGTGGCCAACTTTCTCAGCGTGAACGTGCTGGAGAATCCGGAGATTCGCGTCGGCATCAAGTCGTACGCCAACTGGCCGACCATTCCGCAGTTGTACGTGCGAGGCGAGTTCGTCGGCGGCTGCGATATCATGCGTGAGATGTACGAGGATGGTGAGTTGCAGAAGCTGCTGGAAGGGCTCGTCGACCCGGTCTGATTCGGTGATCAGGCGCCGCCTCCGGCAGCTCCGCAGGCGGGCTTGTTGCCGGAGCCGGCCTCGGTTTCGCCGACACAGCGTCCTTGCCCGTGGTCGCTTACCTGTTCAGGCGCTGACCGGTGCCGGCTGGTCGGAGCTCAGTTCCTCGTAGGCCCGTACCGCCTCGGCCGCGTACATCAGGGTCGGCCCACCACCCATGTAGGTGCACACCGCCAGCGTTTCCATTAACTGTGCACGGCTGACGCCCAGTCGAATCAGCGCCTTGACATGAAAACCGATACATGCGTCGCAACGGCTGGCAACGCCGATCGCCAGCGCAATCAGCTCCTTGTCGAGTGCGGACAGCACGCCCGGCGAGAGCGCTGCCTTGGCCAGTGCGTTGAAGCCTTGAATCGTTTCCGGGATTTCCTTGCGCATGCTGCCGAGTCCCTTGGCGACGTCATGGGTAATGGTGGTGAAAGACTTGCTCATTGGCGTCCCGCTCATAAAATCATAAAACGCTAATATACCGCGGAGGAACTTCGCCGCGCAATCGCTTTCGTCGGCAGGTACGCGGCCGAAGATCGGGGGTGGCTCGCGTCGATGGACGAGGAACTGCGGATGAATGGTTACCGTTGGCAGCACCCGTATTCCTTGCTTCTGATCGCTTCTTCGCCGTTGTCGGCTTGCGCGGGCGACAGCGGCCGTGGCCTGAAGCCCGGCGTGGCCACCTTGCCCGAGGTGCTGGCGACGATGGGCCAGCCGCCACTGAGCTGGAAGCATCCCGGTGGCAGCGAACAGCGGCCTGTCCGCGTGGAACGGGCGGGTTTGCAGACCCATATGGCGTTCATCGCGCCCGCCGGGCGCCGGCAGCGGATAGGGGAGGGTGCTGGATATGGCGCACTTCGCGTCGAGCCGGGCAAGAGTGACCAGGCGTCCGTTCTGCGTCTGCTCGGCCGATCGCAGCCCAAGTGGACCAACTACTTCCAGGCTTGCGACGAGCCGGTATGGGAGTGGAGATTCTGCGACAGCTGGAACCACCTGGCGCGCTTCGATGTGCTCTTCGACGCCATAACCGGTATGGTCCGCACTGCTTATCAACGGCAAGGGCTGGTGGGCTGGAACGGCGTGGCGCTGCGGGGCCTCAGAAAGTCACCAGGCGGACGTTCGCTGCCGTCAGCCGTTCGCTGAGTACTGCCAGGAAAGACTGGTAGAAGTGCGCCCGGCACGATTCCGAGGAACAGCGCAAGGCATTTGCCGTGATGCGCACCAGCTTGGCGTCGGTCACGGCGACGATGTCGGCACCGCGCCTTGAGTTCGCCTTGCCGATCACGGCCATTTCGCCAAAGCACTCGCCGGTGGCCAGCATGTCGAGAATCAACCCGTTCTTGAGAACCTTCAGCTCGCCTTCGGCGAGGAAGCAG
>DPSD01000115.1 GCA_003538495.1 Accumulibacter sp. | reverse complement strand
CGTGGCCCGAAGCGAGCCGCCAGGGCTCCGGCCACCGGCTGAATTGCGCCCCAGGTGAATTGGCCAATGGCAAGCGCCAGGCTGATGGTGGCAATTCCCAGTCCGCTCGTGTGGTTGATCGGCGAGATGAGCAGGCCGAAGGACTGTCGCGTTCCCATCGTCACCATCAGGATGCCGGCCGCGGCCAGGGTGATGGTCATGACGCCGGGACGGTTGAGTGAGCGCAGCATGGCAGTGGCCTCTGGTAAATTGGTCGGAGCACTATCGGCTCTGGGTCAAGCGAACTATATTTGGAAACTGCATCGGCAAGCAGAGCTTGCCGACCTCCGTGGGCATCTGAGCAGTGCCTGTGAAGTATCACTACTGGTGCATGCGCATCAGTATACTTTTTCCGAACAGGCTCTCTACCAGGTCCACCGCCAGTTCCGCAGTCATGTTTCGCCGATCAAGCGCCGGGTTGAGTTCGACGATATCGAGCGAGCACAACCGTCCGGTATCAGCGATCATTTCCATGCATAGCTGCGCCTCACGATACGTCGGACCACCTCGCACCGTGGTCCCCACCCCGGGCGCGATCTCTGGATCCAGAAAATCAAGGTCGAGGCTGACGTGCAGATGCGTCTCCGGACAGATCCCGGCCAGGGCCTGCTCCATGGTTGCGCGCATTCCGACTTCGTCGACGTAGCGCATGTCGAAGACTTCGATGCCGATCTCGGCCAGGAAGCGCTTTTCCCCTGCGTCGACACAGCGAATGCCGATCTGGCGAATCTGGTGTGGCAATATCGCCGGTACAGTGCCGCCAATCCGGGTCAATTCCGCAGGGCCATGACCGCACAGGCAAGCCACCGGCATGCCATGGATGTTGCCGCTGGGCGTCAGCGTGGCGGTATTGAAATCGGCGTGCGCGTCGAACCACAATATCTGGAGCTTCTTTCCCGTCTTCCGGCAATGACACGCGATGGCGCTGATCGAACCGATGGCAAGACAGTGGTCTCCGCCCAGGATGATCGGCAAGCGCCCTTCCTCCAGTTCCACATGCACCGCAGCGTGCAGGCTACGGTTCCACGCCACGACTTCAGGCATGTGGCGGAAACCGTTGATCGCGGGCAGTTCGGGATTGCTCGGGCCGCTCAGATTGCCACAGTCCCTGACCTCGGCACCAAACCGGGCGATCGCCTTGACAATGCCGGCGACCCGCAACGCCTCCGGCCCCATTCTGGCACCACACCTTCCAGCACCCACGTCGGTAGGAACGCCGATGATGCTCACTAACGGTGTGGTCATCGAAGTGGCTGAACTCTGTTCATATTGGATGGCCGGATTATACTGCCAGCGTCATCACCTCCGGCAGAGCGATGACCCGGTTCGAACCCGACGGCGCAGCCAGGACATCTGTGGCCGGCCGGGTCGCCGGTGATGCGCTGTGTAGCCACCTCACTGCAGTGGGCACCGAGCCAGGAGAGCGCGAGCAGCGCCGTCGCATTGCGGCCTTTCAGGAGCATTGGCCGGGGCGGTGAGATTGCCGAATCTTGATCCATATCATGTCTGCCGATGTGGCTCCTGCCGTAATCTCGACCTATTGATCTACAGCTAGGGACGGGTTTCATGAACAAGCAGAGTCAAGGGCTGGCGGTGCTGATCGTCAGCACGCTGGCATTTACCGTGTGTTTCATGGTGTGGATGATGTTTGGCGTGATCGGCATCCCGATCAAAACCACGCTCGGCCTCAACGCCACCGAGTTCGGCTTGCTGACGGCGACCCCGGTACTGACCGGCTCGCTGATTCGCGTTCCCCTGGGCATGTGGACCGACAAATTCGGTGGTCGCATCGTGCTGTTCGCCCTGATGATGCTGTGTGTCGTGCCGATCTTCCTGATCTCCTACGCGACAGAGTACTGGCACTTCCTGGTATTAGGCTTGTTCGTGGGCATGGCTGGCGGCTCCTTCTCGGTCGGGACGCCGTATGTGGCGCGCTGGTTCAGCAGGGAACGGCAGGGGTTTGCCATGGGCATCTACGGTGCCGGCAATTCGGGTGCCGCGGTCAACAAATTCGTCGCCCCGGCGCTGATCATTGCCTTTGGCTGGACAGCCGTTCCCCAGGTCTATGCGGGAATCATGCTCGGCACGGCTCTCCTCTTCTGGTCTCTGAGTCATTCCGATCCGGCGCATCTGGTCGATTCGAAGATCACCTGGCGTGAGCAATTGCTGGCGCTCAAGGATCCCAAGGTCTGGAAGCTCTGCCAGTACTATTCGATCGTTTTTGGCGGTTACGTCGCGATGAGCCTGTGGATGGTCCAGTACTACGTCGGCGAATTCGGCTTGAGCATCCAGACCGCGGCCTTGCTGGCGGCCTGTTTTTCGCTGCCCGGTGGCGTGCTGCGCGCCGTCGGCGGCTGGTTTTCTGATCGTCTCGGAGCACATGCCGTGACCTGGTGGGTATTGTGGCTGAGCTGGATCTGCCTGTTCCTGCTGAGTTACCCGCAAACAGACTTCACGATCATGACGGTCAACGGCCCCAGGTCGTTTCACATCGGGCTGAACGTCTACCTCTTTACCGCACTGGTGTTCGTTCTGGGCATCGCCTGGGCCTTCGGCAAAGCGTCGGTGTTCAAGTACATCTCCGATGAGTACCCCACCAACATCGGCGTCATTTCCGGCATCGTCGGACTGGCCGGTGGCCTCGGTGGCTTCGTGCTGCCGATCATGTTCGGCGCGCTGATGGACCTGACCGGCATTCGCTCCAGTGCATTCATGTTGATGTACGGCGTGGTCTGGGTTTCGCTGATCTGGATGTACTACACCGAGGTGCGCGGCACTCGCCTGATGGGCGCCAGCAGCATCCCAGCCCCGTAAGACTGCACACGCCACACCTCTTTACATCGGAGCCCTTATGCAAAGCACCAACCCTGCCGCGCCCGTGCGCACGAGTTCGGCCGACGTCATCGACTGGCGACCCGAGGACGA
>DPSD01000335.1 GCA_003538495.1 Accumulibacter sp. | reverse complement strand
CAAATCGAGTATCGCCTGCTGGCGGTGATGCTCGCCAACAGCGGCAAGGTGATGACCCATCGCCATCTGATGCAGGAAGTCTGGGGGCCGGGACATAGCGAACAGGCGCATTACCTGCGTATCTACGTCGGTCGCTTGCGCCAGAAGCTGGAGATCGACCCAGCGCAACCGCAACACATTCTGACCGAGACCGGTGTCGGCTACCGCTTTCAATCCTGAGAACCGAGGTAAGCATCATGTCTTCAACTACGGCACAAAGCCGCCTGTCCGCGCTGTCGCTGTCTGCCCTTGGCGTCGTTTATGGCGACATCGGCACCAGCCCGCTGTATGCGCTGAAAGAGGTCTTCGGTGGCGCGCACCATCCCGTGCCGATCACGCCGGACAACGTGCTCGGGATTCTCTCGCTGATCTTCTGGTCGTTGATGATCGTCGTCAGCCTGAAGTATGTAACCTTCATCTCGCGTGCCGACAACAGGGGCGAAGGCGGCATCATGGCCCTGATGGCGCTGGCTTTGCGGCCAGCCGAGCTGGGATCGACGCAGCGCCGGATCATCGTCATTCTCGGCCTGTTCGGAGCTGCTCTGTTCTACGGTGACGGAGTCATCACGCCGGCGATTTCTGTACTCTCGGCGGTCGAGGGCCTGGAGGTGGCGACCCCTGCCTTCACGCCTTACATATTGCCGATCTCGTTGATCATCCTGATCGGACTGTTCGCAGTTCAGCGGCACGGAACCGGCACGGTAGGCAATCTTTTCGGGCCGATCATGGTGCTCTGGTTCTTGACGCTGGGCATACTCGGAATCCTCAGCATCGCCGACAACCCACAGGTGCTGCGTGCGCTGGGTCCATGGCACGCCTTCGCTTTCTTCGAGGACAACCCGATCCTCGGATTCTTTTCCCTGGGCGCTTCCGTGCTGGCACTGACCGGAGCCGAAGCGCTGTATGCGGACATGGGGCATTTCGGGCGCAGGCCGATCCAGCTCGCCTGGTTTGGCCTGGTCCTGCCAGCGCTGCTGCTCAACTACTTCGGCCAGGGCGCGCTGCTGCTGCGCGATCCGGAAGCCATCGCCAACCCCTTTTACCTGCTGGCTCCAGCTTGGCTGCTGTATCCGATGGTCGTGCTGGCCTCGGTAGCGACGGTGATTGCCTCGCAGGCGGTGATCTCCGGCGCTTTCTCGATTACCCAACAGGCCATGCAGCTCGGTTTCTCGCCGCGCATGGAGATCAGCCATACCTCGGACCAGCAGATCGGGCAAATCTACCTGCCGGCAATCAACTGGACGCTGCTGCTAGCCGTGCTTGCACTGGTCATCGGCTTTGGCAGTTCGTCGAATCTGGCCGCGGCGTATGGCATCGCCGTCACCGGCACGATGTTCATCACCAACCTGCTGGCTTTTGTCGTGGCGAGATACCTCTGGGGCTGGTCGTTCTGGCGCGCGTTTCTCGGCGCCTTGCCCTTCGCGTTCATCGATTTGGCCTTTTTCTCGGCCAACTCGGTCAAGATCGCCGATGGCGGCTGGTTCCCCCTGATTTTTGGCCTCGGCGTCTATCTGCTGCTGTCCACCTGGAAGCGCGGCCGCGATCTGCTCAATGAACGCCTGGCTGCAGATGTGATGGAGACCACGGGCTTCATCCACGGTCTTGAAGGAGTGACGCGCGTACCCGGCACGGCGGTGTTTCTCACGCACAATCCAGACAACCTTCCCCACGCCTTGCTGCACAGTCTGAAACATTACAAGGCCTTGCACCAGCGCGTCGTGCTGGTTTCGGTCAACATCCTGGACATCCCCCGTGCGGAGCCAAACCGCAGGCTGGCCGTGGTGCGCCTGCCGGGTGACTTCTGGCAGGTGAGGGTATTCTACGGTTTCATGGAGCAGCCAAACCTGCCAGACGCTCTTGCAGGATGCGCCGATTCCGGGCTCCGTTTCGACCCGATGGACACCTCGTTCTTCCTCGGGCGGGAAACGCTGATTCCACATTTGAAGTCCGACATGTGGTCCTGGCGGGCCAAGATCTTTGTCGCCATGTTCCGCAATGGGGGCAGCGCAGCAAGCTTCTTCGGTCTGCCGGCCAATCGCGTGGTCGAGTTGGGAACACAGGTCGTTCTCTAACGTTTGCGAATTTGCCCGGAGATCGCAGTATGATATCTGCCAACAAGCAGACGGACCGCCTCGATGAGCAGCAGACTGATCACCACCTGGAGCGACTATGACGGCGCCGTGCAGGAAATCCTGGATCGGTCGACCGCGACGCTACAGATTTTCGATGAAGACCTGGCGCCGCTCAGACTCGAAAGTCCTGAGCGAATTGCCGTGCTGCGTGGTTTGCTGGTGGCGCGGGAATCCCATCAGCGATTGACGATCGTCGTGCAGAAGCCGGATTTCGTCAGACAGTACAGCCCGCAGTTGATGCACCTGCTGACCGTTTATGCGCCGTCGCTGACGGTCATCCACTCACCACCCCACCTCGATAAGTTCAAGGATTCCCTGCTGATCGCCGATGGCAGGCACACGCTCATCCGTTTCCATCGCGATCATGCACGCGCCCGACTGATCCTCGATGACGTCCACGAGTGCACTCCCCATACCAAGCGCTTCGAAGAAATCGTCGCCGCCGGCGGCGAGCCACTCAGTCCGACCACGCTTGGACTGTAAGGTCTCCCCCTCCCATCTCGCGAGGGATGGGTCGGGGGAGAGGGAGACGGTCATGACTTTCATGATCAAGGGCGCTGGAGAAGTCATGACCGTTAGCGCTGAAGGTTTCGCAGCGTTCGTACACTTCGCCGATTGCGCATGCGTCGGCATCGAAACTGCGCTCGATCAGCGTGGTCTGCCCGTCGCGCTGCCTGGTGAGCAGCGTCGAGGCGCGGGTGCCGTAGTTTTCGGAGCGAACGAA
>DPSD01000126.1 GCA_003538495.1 Accumulibacter sp. | reverse complement strand
CCGATGGCCTGCAGGATGCGGCTCTTGGCGCTGCCGGTGGCGCCACAGATGACCTTGAGCCGGAACTGACGTGGCAACGCGGCCAGGCTTTCGACGACCAGTCGGCGATAGGCCTTGTAGCCGCCTTCGAGCTGCTGCGCATCCCAGCCGACGCGGCGGAAAACGTGGTTCATCGAGCCGCTGCGCTGCCCGCCACGCCAGCAGACGATCAAGGGCCGCCAGCTCTTCGGGCGATCGAGGAAGCGCGCACGCAGATGCCTGGCGATGTTCTCGGCCACGTGAGCGGCGCCAAGCTTCTTGGCCTCGAAGGCCGAGACCTGCTTGTACAGCGTGCCGATTTCGATCCGTTGCTGGTTGTCGAGGACCGGGCAGTTGACTGACCCCGGGATGTGGTCCTCGGCAAACTCGGCCGGCGAGCGAACGTCGATGATCTCGTCAAACGAATCGAAGTCGCTGACCCGCCCGACGGTCGCAATGTCTGCTTTCATGCTGCGCGAACCTCTCGATGGCAACCTGCTATTCTAGCAGTGGCGCCAGCCCGCGCCAGACATTGTCGAGCAGCAGCGCTTGTGCCTCGGCCGTCGGATGCAGGTTGTCGGCCTGGAAAAGCTGTGGCTGGGTCGCAACGCCGGCGAGCAGGAAGTCCACCAGGGCGGTCTTGCGGACCTTGGCCACGGCGCCGAAGGAGTCATGAAACTCGCTGGCGTAAACACCGTAATTGGGCGGCAGGCGCTGGCCGACCAGCAACACCGTGGCTTTCTTCCGCTGCGCGCTGGCGACGATGGCGGTCAGGTTGTCGCGCAGTTGTGCCACCGGCAGACCACGCAGGCCGTCGTTGGCGCCGAGGGCAAGGATTAGGATGCGCGGCGAGTACCTGGCCAGCGCCGCGTCGATACGGGCGCGGCCGCCGCTGCTGGTTTCTCCCGAGATGCTGGCGTTGACGACGCTATAATCGAGGCCTTTCTCCTGCAGGCGGCGTGCCAGCAAGGCTGGCCAGGCAGCCTCCGGGCGAATTCCGTAGCCAGCGGACAGCGAATCGCCAAAGATCAGGATCGTTGGTGCGGCCTGGGCGCCTGGTGCCGTCGGCGCGAGCAACTGCAATGCGGCGAGCAGAAAGAATCGGCGGATCAGGGAGCAACGGCAGTTCAGGAAGTGGAGCATGGTTTCAGACGCAGAGATGGTGATTGAAGTTCGTGAGTTGAGCAAACGTGTCGATAACGGCGGCGAGCCGTTGACCATTCTGCACGAGATTTCGTTCGCCGTCGCGGCGGGGGAGACGGTGGCGATCGTCGGTGCTTCGGGCTCAGGCAAGTCAACATTGCTTGGTCTGATGGCCGGTCTGGACCAGGCGAGCAGCGGCTCGGTGGTCCTGGCTGGCGAAAATCTGGCGGGCCTCGATGAGGACGCCCGGGCGGTATTGCGCGGGCGGCTGCTGGGTTTCGTCTTTCAGACCTTTCAGTTGTTGCCATCGCTGAACGCCATCGAGAATGTGATGTTGCCGCTCGAACTTGCCGGTGCCGCCAACGCCCGCGCCGAAGCTGAACGCTGGCTGCAGCGCGTCGGGTTGGCGCACCGGTTGCGGCATTATCCGAAACATCTTTCCGGCGGCGAGCAACAGCGCGTGGCTCTGGCCCGTGCCTTCGCCCGCGGGCCGCGGCTGCTGCTCGCCGACGAGCCGACCGGCAATCTCGATGCGGTGACCGGCCATCAGGTGATCGAACTGATGTTTGCGATCAACGCTGAAAGCGGTACCACGCTGATTCTGGTTACCCATGACGAGGAGATTGCCGGGCGTTGTGCCCGGCGGCTGCGGATGGACGTCGGGCACCTGGACGAGGTCAGCGCCAGGCCTGCACGCTGAGCGTGGCGAGCAGGTCCACCAACGGGGTGGTCCGGAAGGGTATGCTGTACTTCCTTCCTCACCGCCCTTAACTACCAACCATATCAACTTCAAGGGATCCCATGTCACTCATGGCCGAACGAGTAGCAAACTTCAAGACGCCCGAAGAGTGCACCATCTTCGAGAAAAACGTGCTGGAACGAGGGCGCCCTGATCTCGCCATTGCTGCCCGGAAGCGCTCTCTCGAACTGCGTGCGCAGAAGTACGGGCCCAGCACGGATCCAGAGCGGCAGTGCCTGGAGGCCGTTTATGCCTATGAAGGCGTCCTCGCGACCAGAAACGGCAAAGCAACGCGCGCCGTGCATACCTGGCAAATGATCCGCCGTCACGGAATCATCGGCGCCGTCGAGCGGGCGGTGAATCGAGAGCCAGAGACCGCAGGCCACACCGTTCTGGTCGAATTGGGTCTTGAGGATTACGCATTTGAGGAGGTCGTCGTCCGGCACCCGGAGCTGTTTTCAGAGGGCGCCGTTCAATGCGCTCAAGCCCGCCTTGACGAATGGAAGAACTGCCCCTGACAGCGAATGCCGATCCCTGTCGGACGATCAGATCGTTGCCTGCCGCCTGAGCTGATCGGCGGGGAGAGCGGGGAAGCCGCTGCTCGATCGTCTGGACGATGCCAGCTGGCTTCACTCGCTGCCACCTAGCGCAATCCCCCGGGCCGCCGCTACGCCGCTGCGCACAGCGGCTTCCAGAGTCGCCGGATAGTCGGCACAGACGTAATCGCCCGCCAGCCACAATCCAGCACGCGCGGTGCGGGCGTTCGGGCGGCGCAGACCGGGGCGGCAGGAAAAGGTCGCACGCCGCTCGCGGATCACCTGCTGCCAGAGCATCGCCGGTAGCCTGCTGCTCAGTGTCGCGGCCAGTTCGCGGTCCAGTGCCGACGCCAGCGCCTGGTTGTGGAGTGCTTCCCACTGACCATGGCCACTGAGGACGAAAGCCATGAGACCCGGCGTACCGCACAGGGTACCGCGATCGAAGACCCACTGGCCGATTTGCCCGTCGTCCTGGGCTGCCAGCCCGAGCATCGGAAAGGGTAGCCGGACTTGCGGCGGATAGGCGCAGTAGACGGTGCCGATCGGTTCGAAGCGGTAGTCGGCGAGCACTTTCGCAATGGCGCTGGTTTCCGGTCTCTGGGCGAGCAGCGCCGCTGCCGGGACCGGGCCGACGGCTAGGACGACGCAATCGAAACGCTCGCCGACGACGCTCAACTCGTCGTCGATCGACCCGACACGTGTGCAGAGGCGAAGTTCGCCGCCGCGGGCGCGGATGAATTCAGCGGCGGCGACGGCGAACAACTGCTCGAGGTCGGTGGCCGGCAGCAGCAGGTCGGTTGCCGCACGCTCACCACCGAGGCTGTCGCGCAGCGTGTTGACGAAGATTCGGGCCGAGGCCCGTTCCGGCGCGGTGTTCAGCGCCGCCAGACAGAGCGGCTCCCACAGGTAGCGGCGCAGTTTGCCTTTCTGCCGGTGCCGATCGAGTAGCGCGGTCACCGTGCAGTCGTCGCCGATCCGGTACCCCGTCGCCTGCAGGCAGCGCATGAAACGCGCTGCGCTGATCTTCTCGCTCAGGCTGGCGCCGCGGGCCGTGACCAGCCCCGCCGCCAGGTGTAGTGGTGCCGGCAGGCGCGGCAGCCGGAGCCGGAAAGGCGCTGGCTGGCAGCCCGGAAAGCGCACTTCCAGCGGCAGGCGCTTGAGCAGCCGCTCCGGGTCGACGCCGACTTTCTTCATCAGGCGCAGCGTTTCGCCGTAGGCGCCGATCAGGATGTGCTGGCCGTTGTCCAGCCGCAGCCCGCGCAGGTCGACGCTGCGTGCGCGGCCGCCAAGTTGCTTGGCGGCCTCGATGACGGTGACCCGGTTCCCTGCGTCGGCCAACTCGACGGCGGCCGCCAGTCCTGCCCAGCCACCACCGACGATCGCCACCCTCATCCACGCACCCAAGTCCGCCAGGCGATCCACAGCTTGCGTACCGGAGTCAGCGAAGTGCGCTGGGTCAGCACCCGGCAGCGGTCGGCCTTGATCTCGTCCAGCAGTGTGCGGTAGATCGCCGCCATCACCAGGCCTGGCCGTTGCGCCCGCCGGTCAGCGCTTGGCAGAGCCTCCAGCGCTTGCGTATAGTAGCTCTCGGCGCGCTCGATCTGGAAGGCCATGAGGCGCTCGAAGTTGTCGGTGTGGCGGGCATTGAGGATGTCGGCGGCGGTCACCTCGAAACGCTGCAATTCGTCGATCGGCAAGTAGATACGTCCCATGCGCGCGTCTTCGCCGACGTCGCGAATGATGTTGGTCAGCTGGAAAGCCAGGCCGAGATCGTGGGCATACTTTTGCGTTCGGCGGTCCTGGAAGCCGAAGATCCCGGCGGCGAGCAGACCGACGACGCCGGCGACGCGGTAGCAGTAGAGCGACAGCGCCTTGAAGTCGAGGTAGCGCGATTGCTGCAGATCCATCTCCATCCCGTCGATGATCTCCTGCAGTTGCTCCTCCGGCAAGTCGAACTCGCGGCTCACCGCCTGCAGCGCCTGCGTCACCGGATGCTGCGGTTGGCCGGCGTAGACGCGGCTCAGTTCCTGTCGCCACCAGGCCAGCTTGGTCGCCGCGATCTGGGGATCCTGGCACTCATCGACCACGTCGTCGACTTCCCGGCAGAAGGCATAGAGCGCGGTGATCGCTCGCCGCTGTTCCGGTGGCAGAAACAGGAAGCTGTAGTAGAAGCTGGAGCCGCTGCGGGCCGCCTTCTGTTGGCAGTATTCGTCTGGGGTCATTGGCAATCTCGGGAGGTGCTCAGGGCCGCAATTCTTACACGACTTGCGCGCCTTGCCGGAGCTACATGAGCAGCGCCCGGCCACCGATCCGCAGCCAGTCGCCCGGCCCAAGCCGTGGTCGCTCTCCGAAGACGTCGCCGCGAACCAGCCGAATCCGTTCCAGGACTCGCAGGCCACCTTGTACCGTCAGCCGGATTTCCCAGCCCAACCGACCCGGCAGTTGATTGATCAGTGGCGCGCCTTCGGTCATCAAGGCGTGCGTCCGCGCGCTCTCGAAAGCGAGCAGCGCTGCCCATTCGGGGCTCGGGTGGCCGGCCGCGATCTGGGCTTCGGAAATGCCGAAAGCATCGAGGTCGGTTCGTGGCAGATAGACACGATCCTTCTGCCAGTCCATGGCGATGTCCTGCCAGAAGTTGATCAGTTGCAAGGCCGTACAGATGCAGTCGGAGCAGTGCAGGTTCGTGTTGCTGGCTTTGCCGGCGAGGTGTAGCACCAGGCGGCCGATCGGATTGGCCGAGCGTCGGCAGTAGTCGAGCAGTTCCGGGTAGTCGGCGTAGCGCTTCTTGACGACGTCCTGCGCAAAGGCGTCGAGCAGGTCGCAGAAAAGCTGCACCGGCAAACGCCATTCGTCGATCGCCAGCGCCAGTTCCCTGAAGGCAGGGGTCGCCGGATCGTGCCCACTGTTGATGCGGTCGAGTTCGACGCGGTAGTCGGCAAGCCCGCGCAGGCGCGCCGCATCGCTGGCATCGCCTTCGTCGGCGATGTCGTCGGCACTGCGGGCAAAACGATAGATGGTCTCGATCGGTCGGCGCAGACGCCTGGGAAGCAGGAGTGATGCAACAGGGAAGTTTTCGTAGTGGTCGACGGGCATTGTGGAGCAGGCGGATGAGTTCAATCGCGCGAAGGCGCCATCGGCAGCTGACAGTATAGGGTCGCCGCGGGTAAAATGCCTCACGCGGCGGATCAGGCGAGTCGGTGTGCCGACCGAGTCTCGGTCTGCGCGGGGCGTGTGGTCGGTCTGTGGCAGTGCCCAGGTGGCGAAA
>DPSD01000659.1 GCA_003538495.1 Accumulibacter sp. | reverse complement strand
GAAACACCGCACCCCTGGCGCAGCCGGGGCCGGCCGGTGAGCGGCCACGCCGGCAGCGGTGACCCGGCTGACCCGGCGGCTGCCGGCACGACCGCAGCCGGCGCCGCGCCGCGCGCGCTGACGTGCAAGCGGAAGTCGCAGTCGGGCCGTGAGGTGAGGCTGCCCAGCGGCTGCGCGTACGGGCGATCCGGCAGGCGCCGAGCAGCTCGCCGAGGATGGCGTGCATCTCGACCTCGGCGAAGCGCTTGCCGGGACAGACCCGGGGGCCGTAGCCAAAGGGAATCATCGCCAGCCGGTCGGCGGTCGCGGCCGGCGGCTCGGCGGCCAGCCAGCGTGCCGGATCGAAGCGATCCGGCTGCGGCCACAGCGCCCGGTGGCGTTGAATCGTCCACGGCGAGACGACCACGTAGCCGCCGGCGCAGATCGGCCGCTGGCGAAAGGTCACCGCCTCGGTGGTCTGGCGCAACAGGAAGGCGATCGGCGGGTAGAGGCGCAGCGCCTCCTGGATCAGCGCGCCGAGGCGCCGGGTCACGGCCGCGTCAGCCCTACCGTCGGCGAGCGTGCTGGCGACCGTCGAGGTGGCGATCAGCGCCGCCATTTCGTCCTGCTCGGCTGGCGCCTCGGCCAGCTCCCACAGCAGCCAGCTCAGGACCGACGCCGTGGTCTCATGCCCGGCGAGCAGCATCACGGCGATCTCGTCGAGCATCGCGGTCTGCCGGGCGTCGTCCGGGGCGCTCGTTCGATCGGCCCCCGCGCTGGCGGCGGCAGCTTCGAGCAAGGCGGTGGCGAACGGAGCCTGGCCACCCTCCGGGGCGGCGTCGAGCAGCGGCACGACGAAGCGTCGCCTGATCAGCTCGCGCATCTCGGCGCCGATCGCCGCCAGCCCCATGCGCTCGACCAGCGCCTGCTGGCCGGCGTCGTCCTGGCTGCCGAGCAGCAGCAGGACCGGGTTCACCCGCCGGTGATACTCGAAGAACAGCTCGACGAAGCGCCGCCCCTCGGCCGCCGTGAAGCGGGTCCCGAGGCTGGCCTCGCTGACGATGTCGATGGTCAGCCGCGACAGTTCGCTGGGGATCGCCACCGGGCGGCCGGCCTGCTGCCAGTCGGCGAGATAGGCGCGGGTCACTGCGGTGGCCACCGCCGTGACCCGCTGCTCGGGGATCCGCGTCAGCGCCCGCACGAACAGCCGCCGCGCCTGCCTGACCGGGTCGCCGCCCGGTTGGCCGAAAACGCCGCCGCCGATCAGCGGCCGCAGCAGGCGCTCGAGGGCCCTGGCCTTGGGGAAGCTGCCGGCACGATCGCTGAGGATGGTATCGACGAGGCGCAGGTCGTTGGCCAGCGCCAGCTGCGTTTCCGGAAGGTCGTAGACCAGCAACTGGCGCTCGACCGGCTTGCCCTTGAGCTGCCGCAACTCGCGCGCCACCAGGCGCCCGGCGATGCGCGTCAGGAAGCGCGAGCGACCGGCCAGACGGCCCGCCAGCGACAGCATCAGCGCCATGGCCGGCGCCTGCTGACGGCGATCCGTGCCGGACCGGAAACCCGGTAGGTGAGATGACCCCAGCGAATGCTGCGGGCGTCGCTGGCGGCGAGCACCAGGGTCCAGTGGAAGAGGTCCACCAGCGGCTTGCCGGCGCACAGCGCAAGCTGCGCCAGGCGGACAGCCGGCGGCTCGGGAAAACCCAGGCGCCGCCCGGCCAGCGCCTGCAGAGCGGCTGCCAGCAAGGCCGCGCCGAGCAGCGCGCCGATCGCCAGGCGTGCCCACCGGTCCTCCAGGTGCATCACGAGGACGCCCCAGGCAGCCAGCCGGGCGCTCACTGCCAGCAGCGCCAGCCACCACAGGCCGGGGCGATAGACGCGAATGATCTGGTACTGCCGGCGGCCGAAACGCCACAGCGCCGCCACGCCGTCGGCCGCCGGCGTCGGAACCAGCAGCGCGCGCCGGGTCAACACCCGCAGCCCGAGCGTCGCCGCCTGCGCGCCGATGGTGCAGTCGTCGGACAGCGTTTCGGCCAGGATGCGCTCCGCCTGCAGTCGTTTCAGGGTGCGCGGCGACATCGCCAGCGACCCTCCCCAGGTGACGTGGAAGACCGCCAGACGCGGCAGCAGGGCAATACCGCGGTCGATCGCCGCGGCCAGGTGCGCACCGAGCCGCCCGCTCCCGATCGTCGGCCAGCGGTAGCCGGTGACGATGTCGGCGCTGCCGTCGACGATCGGCGAAGCCAGCGCCGACAGCCACCATGGCGGCGGCACGATGTCGGCGTCGAGCAGGACCACCACTTCGTCGCGGCCATCGATGCGCTGCAGCCCGGCGATCTGATTACGGCACTTCTGGGCGCAGCTGGTCGCCTCGCCGGCAATCACCACGTCGACCGGCAACCGCGTTTCGCCCGCCATCCGGGTGGCTCTGGCGTAAGCCGGGTCGAAAGTGCTCTCGACGCAGATCAACAAGCGCCGCGGACTCAGGGTTTGCGCTTCGATCGCCCGCAGCAGGGTGAGCAGCCCCCTCGCCTCGCCGGTCAGCGGCAGGATCAGCGTGACCACCCCGCCACGCTGCACCCTGGGCAGCCGCAAGCCCGCCAGAAAGACGAAGCCGGCCAGCAGGCCGGCAGCGGCAACCAGCAAGCCGGGCGCGCACAGCAGCAGAAAAGTCAGCGCCACGACGCCCGATACCGCCAGGCCGCGTCGCTCAGCTGCCGGTCGTCGGCGCCGCGCCTTCGGATTCGGTCGACGCAGCCGGCTCGGCCGAGCCTGGCGAAGCGTCGCCGTCCGCTGCGGCCTTCGCGGCAAGCGCCAACTGCCGCTTTTCCTCCTGCTTGCGTTTCTTCTCGATTTCTCTCTGGCGCTTCTCGAACTGGTAATTTGGTTTTGCCAAGGCGTGTCTCCCAGATGGCCGTGTTGGCGGCCGGGGCAAGTTGAAAGATCAAAGTGTCGCACAAATCGCCACCGCAGCGGCGCCGGATGTTGATCGCGTGGAATATCGCTGGTGCCCCCGACGACCGCCAGCGGCACCGAGCGCGCGGCAGACTGACGCGGCGAGATCATCCTTGCAGCCGAACCCGATCCCGGGCGGCACCAGAGATCATCACCGTGGCGATCGCCACGAGGCGCTAGAATGCCTGCTTCACAATGCTCGACGCCACGCTGATGGAGCAAGCACCACCCACCCCGGCCCAGCCAGCGCCCCCGGCGGACGAGACCGAGGCGCGACCAGGGCTGCCGCAGCCGACGCGGCTGCCGCTGTACCTGACACTCGCTTACCTGGTCCTGATCAGCTACGCCAGCCTGTACCCCTTCGCCAACTGGCGCGATCTCGGCATCTCGCCGCTGGAGTTTCTCGACGCCGGCTGGCCGCGCTACTGGACGGGCTTCGACCTCTCGGTCAACGTCATCGTCTACCTGCCGCTGGGCTTCCTGCTGGCGCTGACCCTGCGCCGCCTGCCTGGCCGCTGGTCCGCGGCGATCGCCGCGCTGTTGCTTGGCAGCCTGTTCAGCCTGGCCATGGAATGTCTGCAGAACTGGCTGCCGACGCGGGTGCCGTCGAATGTCGATCTGGCGTGCAACACCGCCGGCAGCGCAATCGGCGCGGTGCTTGCGGTGTGGAGCGGCAAGGCGATCATTCGGCGCATCGCTCGCTTTCAGCAGGACTGGCTGGCGCCGATCCCGCAAGCCGAACTCGGCCTGGTGCTGCTCGGCATCTGGCTGCTGACGCAGCTGTCACCGGAAACCCTGCTGTTCGGTGTCGGCGACCTGCGCCAGGTGCTGGGGCTGACGCCGGCGGTGCCCTATGCCGCACCGGCGTTCTTCGTCCTGGAAACCGGCGTCATCGTCTGCAACACCATCGTCATTGGCCTTTTCGGGCGCGCGCTGCTGATCGATCGGAGCTATCCGCACCTGCTTCTGATCTGTCTTTTCGTCCTGGCGCTGGCCATCAGGACACTCGCCGCCTCGGTCCTGGTCGCGCCGCAGGACGCGCTGGCCTGGCTGACCCCCGGAGCCCGGCTGGGCCTGCTGATCGGTGGCGTGTTGCTGTCGCTGATGTTGCTGCTGCCGGCGGCGCACCGGATTGCCCTGGCCGGCGTCGCGCTGATGGCCGGTACCGCGCTGGTCAATCTGACGCCGCCGAATCCTTACTCCGAAGCCGCGCTGGCGACCTGGCGCCAGGGACACTTTCTCAACTTCAACGGGCTGACCCGCTGGGCCGCGAGCCTGTGGCCTTTTCTCGCCCTGCCGTATCTGACCGCCCTCGGCCGCCGTCTGTAAGGCGACACCGGCCGGCGGCGACCGGCGCTCAGGCCGGGTTGCGGCGCGCGCGCAGTTGTTGTTCCCAAGCCGCCAACTGCGGTGCCCGCTGCTCCAGATCGCTGGCCAGGCGTACTTCGAGTCGCTCGAGCAGTTCGACGTCCGTGGCTCCGATGCTCGCCGGGTGAATGTGCTCGAGCTGCAGCACCAGGTCGCCGGCCGCGCGCCGCCGTTGATGGGGAAACCCCTGCCCGCGCAGGCGATACTCGAGCGGGTGCTGCGGGTACGGGGAAAGCTCCAGCGTCGTCGTGCCGCTCAGGCTCGGCACTTCGATACGTCCGCCGCAGAGCAGGCGGTAGATGCTCACCGGCACCCGGCAATGGACGTCGCGCCCGCGCAGGACAAACAGCGGATGCCTGGCCAACCTGATTTCGAGGTACAGGTCGCCGGCCGTGGCGCCTTCGTCGCCGGGCCGCAGCGGCGCCTGGCGAGCCAGGCGCAGGCGCTCGCCGTCAAGCAGGCCCGGCGGCACGGTAACCGCCAGGGTGCGTGACTGGCGCAGCCAGCCGCTGCCGGTGCAAGCCGGGCAATCGCTCTCGCGCAGGTAGCCGCGGCCGGCACAGCCGGTACAGACACTCGTCCCGCCAGCCCCGCCGCCGACCCGACCGCAGCCGTTGCAGCGTTTGCAGGGAATCGAATTGCGATGCTGCACGCGGCCGCTGGCGCGACAGTTGGCGCAGCGCACGCTGTGCACCAGGTCGACCGTCTTGCTGCAACCGAGCGCCGCCTCCTCCAGCGTCAGCGTCATGACCTCCGTGAAATCCGCAGCGGCACCGTTGCCGCTCCTCTTGCCGCTGCTTTCGCCGCCAGGCTCGCCGGGTTCTCCGCCGGACGCGCCGCTGTCGGTCGCGGCACTGGCTGCCTGCTGCCACTCGGCCAGCCACTGCGGGTCGCAATACAGCTCGTAGGCGGCATGGACGCGCTTGAACTCGGCCTCGGCCGCCGCCGACGGGTTGCGATCGGGATGCCAGTGCATCGCCAGCCGGCGGTAGGCCCGTTTGACTTCCGCGGGTGAAGCATCGCTGGCTACGCCAAGAATGGCAAAAGGGTCGTCACGAGTACGCATCGAATGGCTGAATGGCGGAAAATGGTGGAATGATCGGTGGTCGGTCCGGCCGGCGCTGCGCGGCGCCGACCAAGCAAGAGCCTGCGGCTGCCTCGGCAAACACGCATCTTACCCGATCGGCGAGCCCACCCCGGGCTCCTGGAAGGAAAGCGCCGTTCGGCCTCCCGGCGACGCTCTTGCGCCGGCCGAATCAGGGTTAGAATCGACCGTGGACGCAGGCAAACGAGCGAAGGAGCCTATTCGTATGAGCTATTTCAAGCACCATGTCTTTTTCTGTTGCAACCAACGCGGACCGGGCGAGACTTGCTGCAACAACTCTGGCGCGACGGCTGCGCAGACCTACGCCAAGGACCGGATCGGCGAACTGAAGCTCAAGGGCGTCGGCAAGGTGCGGATCAACAAGGCCGGCTGCATGGACCGCTGCGACAGCGGGCCGGTGCTGGTGGTCTATCCGGAGGCGGTGTGGTACAGCTACGTCGACAGCGAAGACATCGAGGAAATCATCCAGGAACACCTGGTGCACGGCCGGGTCGTCGACCGGTTGCGCATCTGAACGCCCTGAAGAGTGCGGTGCACGGCCGGCGACTTCCCGTTGGCGACGCCAGTACAAGAAAGGCCTAGCGATGAAAATTCAGCCCGAGCATATCCTGATCGACGGGCCGGCAGGCAGGATCGATGTCCTCGTCGAGAACCCCGGTGCGCCCCGCGGCATTGCGCTGATCGGCCACCCGCACCCACTGTTCGGCGGCGGCAACACCAACAAGGTCGTCCAGACGCTGGCGCGCACCTTCAACCATCTCGACTACGTCGCCCTGCGGCCGAACTTCCGCGGCATCGGCCTGACCGAGGGAACGCACGACGACGGCCGCGGCGAAACCGAAGACCTGCTGGCGGTGCTCGCCGAAGCCAAGTGCCGCTTCGGCAATCTGCCGGTCGCCCTGGCCGGCTTTTCCTTTGGCGCCTATGTCCAGACGCGCGTCGCCGAGGCCCTGCTCGAGGCCGGCCATCCGGCGCAGCGGCTGGTGCTGGTCGGCACTGCCTCGGGTTTCGTCGAAGGCGCGCGCCGCTACCACACCAAGGCCGTGCCAGCCGACACCATCGTCATCCACGGCTCCAAGGACAGCACCGTGCCGCTGGCCAACGTCATCGACTGGGCGGAGCCGCTCGATTTGCCGGTGATCGTCGTCCCCGGCGCCGACCACTTCTTCCACCGCCGCCTGCATCTGATCCGCGAGATTGTCACGCGCGCCTGGCGGCACTGAGCGGTGTTACCACGCGCGGTGCCGCGACGCGGGCAACGGCGCACTGCGCTACGGCCGTCGCGCAGTGCGGCATCTGGCGGTGGGCCGATTCGCGGCGACCTCAGAGCCGCCGGCCAACGCGCCCTGCGCTACGCTGAGGACGGGCGGATGGAAATCCGGCCGTCGAAACTTCTGATGATCTGCACGTAGCGGTCATGCGCGATAAGCGCCGGGCCGCGGTCTTTGCTAATCCACAGGACGCCCGTGTCTTCGCGAACGGTCCAGTCGGCAAGGTTGCCAAACTGATCGACGATCTGAATGTCCCCTACCGGCAAGCCGCAGCCTCTGGGAATGCGTAGGCAGTTATCGATCGCTGAGAAACGCGCGAAGCCCAAGCTTTCGGCCCGCACGGTCAAGCGGCCTTCGACCTCATGGGCAGAGCGTCCGTTCCTGTCTTGATAGACTGATACCGTCAAGTGCTGCACGTCAACGGCGCTCAGCTTCGCGGTCCAGATCGGATCGGGCAGGTTGCCGACAACCGCCACATACCGGGGTATGTAGTTCAGCAGCGAGACCGCTTGTTCCCTCGTCAGAACATTGAAGGCTCGGACCAGACTCGTGACGCACGTGTCCTCTGGATCGCCGTACCGGAAACACCGGACTTGCGGCAATACATGACGTTCCAGCGAATGTCCCGCCAACTCGACTTCGACGACGAACCAGTGAGACAGACTCCTTTGAACCAACGCAAGATCGGCCACGTGACGTTTCCCCTCCAAGACGAACGCCCCCGCGAAGACCCCACACAGGTACTCAGGCAATAGGCAGGACAGCGCCTTGACGACCTCAGCCTCGAAATCGCCTTCGATGAATTGCGTCGGATCGACCAGTTCAAAGATATTGTCCGGATGGCACTCCCCGGTCAGAAGTTTCTTCATGCCCGGCTCCAGGTCACGGTAGCTACGCCCTCCAGGCGCTCTTCTTCCTCCTTGAGCCGCTGGATTTCCGGTCCGGTGGCGACGAGCGTGTAGATCGACGCGCCGATTTTGCCCTTCGCGGGGCGTACGACCCGCCCCAGGCGTTGAATCCGTTGCCGCCTACTCGCGGTACTGGCGGCAATTATGCCGACTTCAGTTTCAGGCACGTTGAAGCCCTCGTCTAGCGCACGGCAGGTCACCAGCACATCGATCTCGCCGCGACGGTACTGGCCCAACATCGTGGCCTTGGCCCGCAGCAGCAGCTTCGAGTGATACACGCCGCTCCTGACGCCGTTGTCGACCAGTACGCCATGGATCAGGTCGCAGGCTTCTATGTCCTCATGAAAGATTAGCGTGCGCCTGCCCCGGTTCGCTGCTGCAAGTTTGAGGGCCAGTTTAATTCGATTCAAACTGAGATTGAGCACACGTGCGCGCTTCAGGAATAAGGCGATGGTCTCCTCGGCCTCGGCTCCATGCTGGCAGATCGAACGGGCAATCGCCTTGCTCAACTTGTCGTATTCGGCCTGTCGGTCTTCTTCCAGCTCGAACACGATGTTTCGCAGTTCGAACGGCACGATGACGCCATCGCGCAGCGCATGGGCATAGTCGTATGTGAAGATGACCGGCCCGAGCGCCGGCACAAGCACATCCTTCAGACCCTCGTCGTACGGACGCTCCGGCGTTGCCGACAGGCCAAGCGACGCAAACTTGTTGACCTGCAGCGCCGCTCGGAACTGTTCCGAGGCCGCCTTGTGGCACTCGTCTACGATGTGGAAGCACTTGTGCTCCTGCATCAGTGCGGCCAATTTCGCAGCCGTGTTGAGTACAGCGATGTTGATGGCACCGAGGCGGAAGCGCAAGCTCCCGGTGACGATGTTGATCTCGTCGAGGCCAAGGTCGAAATAGCTTGCGGCTTCTTCCCACCACTGCTCAAGGAGTGCGGCGGTCGGGACGACGATGAGAGTTGCAACCGGTCGGATGCGATCGATGCACGACAAGGCGAAGACGGTTTTGCCGCCGCCGGTGACGACGCTGACGATCCCGCGATGATTAGCGCGCTCCCATTCCGCGAGCGCCTCGACCTGCCAGCCTCTGGGCGTCAACTTAGGCAAGCCGCGCTCCTAACTCCGGCCGGCGGCGCGGGCAGCTTCTTGGCCAAACAGATCGGCTTCCGCTTGTGCCCTCACTTCGGTGTCGGCGTTGTCCAGTTGCGCTGCGCGCGCACGCAGCAGGTCATTCTTCAGGCGCCGCACGCTATCCGGGTTTACGCGGGACACCAGCTTGCTGGCCTTGAATTCGGCAACGGCATCGAAGAGGTACTGCTGCACGCACTCATTGATCGAGTCCTTTGCCTCAAGCGTCTGGTAATAGGGGTGCAGGCCGTTGATGATGACATGCAGTACACCGACCTCGGCTCCGGGCACGAACGTGACGTGCGGCTCCCACTCGCTGGTTTCCTTCAGGGAGATAACGACCTTCAGGTCCGGCAGGATTTCCAGGCGGCCGATTTCGTCCTCGGTGGTCAGGGACTTCAGTTGCTGCTGATTGTTGGCGGCGAGCGTTTCTGGCGGCGGCAACGCTGCGTTGTTCAGCGCGTCCTTGATCTCCGCACTTGTGAACTCGTTCTGCATACTCTTGACAAGATCGCGCACCTGATCCTTCGACCATTTCTGGCCCCTGCCCGGCCCGCGGCGGCTCTTCGCGTAGTCGGCGTAAGCCTTGGTCTCCTTCACCAGAAACTGTTCCAGCTTGTCCTCCTCTTCTCCTTCGAAGAGGATCGCATCCTTGGTATGCGACACAACGAAGCCGTCGAGTTGGAGGACGCCCGTCAGGCGCTGCGCGACTAAGTTGTTCGCGCCCTCGTCATCCACGCCGCCGAAGATCGCCTTCGGCTTCCAAGCGTTCGGGAATCCCTGAATCTGGCGGCCGTTCTGAAACAGCGAGAAGCCGCCGAACTTGCGTCCGCCCTTGCGCAGCACGCCGATCCATCCGGTGATCGTCTTGCCTTCGATGACCAGCTCGGGTAGGTCGCGCTTCATGATCGTGCCGGAGGGGTCAGTGTCCCAATCGCTGTCTTGCGGAGGAGCTACTTCCTCACCGTTGTAAGTCAGCTTGAGTGCGATCTGGCCTTTGTCGTGGGGCCGCAGGTCAAACATATACATCGACCCGAGATAGGTTTTAATCGTTTCTTCGGAACGTTTTTGAATGACGCGGCGCAGGTTGGTGATCGTGATGCGCGTGTAGTGCTCATCCTTATCCACCGTACGCATCTTCAGCGGTACTCTTGCGCCATTGTTGGCGATGGCGTTCACATCAACAGATGCCGTCCACTCCTCGCCGCTGCCCCATTCGCACGTGGTCACGGACCACATGGCACCGATCCAGCAGGCCGCAGTCTTCATCCCCATACCGTATTTCGAGCGCCCTTGGCTGTCAGCGGTCGGGTTGGCGATGCGCAGTGCGGCGATTAGGTCGTCTTTCGTCATCCCGATCGAGTTGTCCTCAATCGCAATCTCCCTGGTCTGCCGGTTGTGGACGATGGAAACGGTCAGCGGCCGGCCTTCTGTTTTCAACAGGTTATCGACCAGGCCGCCGTAGTTGAGTCGCGACTGTGTCGAGTTATCGACGAACTCGGCCAGCGCGAACCACATCGTGTAGCTAAGCCGGCTGTAGGCGTCGATAGCCTTCGGACCGACGATCATCTCTGCTTCGTCGATGGTCTGCGTCATTCAGTTTGCTCCCCACCCAAAAAGGAAAACATGCCCAGCGTACCCGGCGTTCTTACCACAGAGAACGATGAGTTTGACGTTATTCGTTGCCC
>DPSD01000469.1:559-2744 GCA_003538495.1 Accumulibacter sp. | reverse complement strand
AATCTGACGGTGATCCGGAAGGACGGATGCGATTTCTGTACGGCTTGTGGGGCGGTAGGGAGTTGTGGGTGATCAGTGGGGGCAGGGGCGCGTCGCACGCGAATGGTGTTTGGTGGGCGATTTTCATCGTTTGGAAATCCGTCCGCTTGGCGATAGACTTGAGTCGAGGAGGTTTGACCATGAGCGACAACGTCGACAATCGACCAGATCAAGGCGCGAATCGACCGGATGGAAACACGGCTGGAAATCGCGGGTTGAGATCTCCGCCGACCGGCAAGAGGAAAAACCCGACCCCCTCTGCTCGCAGACTGGCGTACAGTCATCAATTATCACGAGGCCATTAGCCATGACCGAAATTCACTTCATCGTCGCAGAAGCCCCCGAAGGCGGCTTCACGGCCCGCGCGGTTGGGGCGGATATACTGACCGAAGCTGACGACCTGCCCGGCTTGTACACGCAAGTGCGCGATGCCGTGCGTTGCCATTTCGACGACGACAAGAGGCCGAGCGTGATCCGCCTGCACATCACGCGGGAAGAATCGCTGGCGGCATGAAGCTGCCGCGCGACCTGTCCGGGCCGGTCCTGATCCGACAGTTGGCGAAGCTTGGGTATGCCGTGACGCGACAAACCGGCAGCCACGTTCGGCTGACGACGCTGGAACGTGGCGAACATCACATCACGATTCCCACTCACGACCCGTTGCGCATCGGCACCCTGGCGGCCATACTTGCGGCGGTTGCAGCTCACCAAGGCGTCAGTCGCGACGAACTGTTGGACCGATTGCTGGGCTGATCCATCGAGCGTAACGAAACTCGCCGGTTGGACTCTTCGAACTGGTGCCCCTTGGCTCCCGCGGCATTACCCGCGTTCGTCGCTACTATGGGCACCTCCGACTTCCCACCTCCGATGCTTCCCTCCTCGCTTTTCAGGCTTGTCGGGAAGTGCGCTTGTTCCGCGCCGACGATGGGATCTCCTGGCTTGCTGCCCATTCTCGTTGTCAGGCTCGCTGCGGTCGCAGATCCCGGGTGGACACAACTCACTTGCCATAGCGCGGCCGTTGGCCGCAACCAAAAAGGATGTCGCCTCACGTTGGCGCCGGATTGAATTTGCGAGGACAATATCCTCAACCTCACGCAGGAGGTAGACCACCGCACGACAACGGAGGCGACATGGACATTTTCCTGGAAAAACACCGGGAGTCAATCCTGGGTGTCGTTGAAGGATTCGACCGGATCATCTTCAAGGGCTACCTCCGCGATGTTTCCGGATGGAGCGTTTGGCCGCTACCTGTACAAGCGGGGCGTGTTGCTCAAAGATGCCGGGAAATTCTTCGAGGGCGAAACCGAAGCCCTCATACAACACGCCAAGGCAACCGCCGAACAAGCGGGGCGTCCCTACCGCTACCTCGACTCCGCGCACACGCACGCGAGCGGCCAATCGAAAGAAGCGATGGCCCGGGCTATTGCCGAGCAAGACGGGATCACCTTCGAGCGCAGCGACCACAAGATTGTTTGGGTTTCCGATTTCGACGCGACTGCCAAACTCGCCGAGCAGTTCAAGCATATGGAATGGCCCACCTTTCTGATTCGCCAGGTGGCGGCGGTCAATCCGTGCGTATTCCACGGCAAACTGGACACCAATTCCACAGCAAACTGGACAGTCATTTGTACTAGCGTAGCGCGCGGGATAACCGTGGCATCCTCGGTAAATTTGCCGAGGCCCACATGGCGAATACCAGGTTATCCATGCGCAAGATTGTTGACGTTTTACGGCTGTCCCACGAGGGTGGCCTCAGCCATCGCGAGATCGCTCGAGTGGTCAAAAGCTCGCCGACGACAGTCGGCGAAATTCTCCGCCGAGCGAAGCTCGTTGGCGTGGCGTGGCCGCTGCCAGCCGAAACGAGTGAGGCGTGGCTGGAGGCGCAGCTCTACCCGCCGGTGGCGCCCTCGAGCCAGAGTCGTCCCGAACCCGATTGGCCGGGTGTTCACCGCGAGCTGCGGCGCAAGGGCGTCACGCTCGACCTGCTGAGGCAGGAATACAAAGCCGAGCAGTCGTCGGGCTACCACTACAGCGGCTTCTGCGCCCATTATCGGCGGTGGGTCGTCCGGCTCTCGGTCAGCCTGCGCCAGACGCACACCCCGGGCGAGAAACTGTTCATCGACTACGCCGGCCCGACGGTGCCGAT
>DPSD01000469.1:0-267 GCA_003538495.1 Accumulibacter sp. | reverse complement strand
TGACCGGCGAAATTCGCCAGGCGGCGATCTTCCTCGCCGTCCTGGGCGCCTCGAACTATACCTACTGCGAAGCCACCTGGAGCCAGAGCCTGTCGGACTGGATTGGCAGCCATGTGCGCACCTTCGAGCCCCTCCATGGTTGTACGGCTCTCCTGGTCCCGGACAACCTCAAGAGCGGGGTCACCACCCCCCTGCTTCTACGACCCCGAACTCAACCCGACGTAAAGTGGTGCGGGTCGGCATCGACGATCACGTCGAGGTCGTTGG
>DPSD01000520.1 GCA_003538495.1 Accumulibacter sp. | reverse complement strand
GCCGCTACGTGGTGGTCGACGTGGAAATCGCCGGTGCCGACTGGCAGACCGACCCCCTGGGGGCGATCGCGGCACTGGCCGTGGCCGATGGCCAGATCGATTTCCAGCAGGCTTTACGGGTGGACGTCGCCAACGGTCACGCGGCGAGCGAGGCGACCGCGCCGCCGCCGGGGTCGCCGGCGCTGCTGTCGATCGGCGAGCAGCGCGCCGAAGCACTGCTCGCCTTTCTTGGTTTTGTCGGCAAGGCGCCGCTGGTGGCGTATCACGCGTCGTTTGCCGCGAGGCGGATTGAACGCGCGATGGCCGAATCGCTGGGTGTCGAGTTGCGTCTGCCATGGATCGATCTGGCGTGGGTGATGGCCAGTCTGTTTCGGGAGATCGGCGATGCACAGGCACCCATGGACCGCTGGCTCGCACACTTCGATGTTGAAAGCATCGAGCGCCACAACGCCGTTTCGGACGCCTACGTGACGGCCAAGCTGTTACAGGTGACGATCGCCCGCGCAGCGCGCGATGGCTTCGAGACGCCGACCAGCCTGCTGGAGCTGGAAAAGGCACATCGCCACCTGTACCAGAGCGCCTAGGCGGGCGCCCGGCGATGGCTGACTACACCGCTGGCCCACTGCGTCGCTACTACGCTTTTTATACCGCAGCCTTTTTCCTGTTCATCCTGGCGTTGGCGGTCCTCGAGCGCTTCGGTATGCCGCCCCGGTGGATCGGGTATTCCTTTCTCTTCCTGACCATCTTTCTGTACGCGACGATCGGCGTCCTGGCGCGTACGGCCAGCGTTTCCGAATACTACGTCGCCGGCAGGCGCGTGCCGGCGATCTTCAATGGCATGGCCACCGGCGCCGACTGGATGAGCGCTGCGTCCTTCATGGGCCTGGCGGGGACTCTCTACCTGTCGGGTTATCAGGGGCTGGCATACGTCATGGGCTGGACCGGTGGTTACGTTCTGGTCGGCCTGTTGCTCGCGCCCTATTTGCGGCGGTTCGGGCAATACACCATCCCGGACTTCCTGGCGGCGCGCTATGGCGGCAATCCGGCGCGCCTGGTCGGCGTCTTCGCGACCGTCCTGGCGTCGTTCGTTTATGTCGTCGCGCAGATCTACGGTGTCGGCCTGATTACCAGCCGTTTCGTCGGCCTGCAGTTCGAGATCGGCGTCTTCGTCGGCCTGGCGGGCATCCTGGTCTGTTCCTTCCTGGGCGGCATGCGTGCCGTCACGTGGACCCAGGTTGCTCAGTACGCCATCCTGATTGTCGCCTACCTGGTGCCGGTGACGATTCTCTCGTACCAGGTCACTGGCATTCCGGTTCCGCAGCTGACCTATGGGCACGTGCTGCAGAAGGTGCAAGTGCTCGAGGAAAGGATCTTCGACGATCCCGCCGAGATCGAAGCGCGTCGAATGTTCCGCGAACGCGGCGAAGGCTACCGTGAGCGAATCCGGAGCTTGCCGGAATCCCTCGACGAAGAGAAGCTCCGCCTGGCGGAGCAGATCAACGAGCTGAAGACCAGCAACCCGCAGATGCGCGAGGTCGTCGCCCTCGAACGCGAACGGCGGGAGTTGCCAACAACCAGCGAAGGCGCCCGCAGTTACTGGGACAAACTGATGCGCCAGGCGATGCAGCGTGGCGCCGAGCCCGAGCATCACGTGACGCCCTACCCGGCGGGCGGTCAGGCGGGTGAGGCGGTAAGCGACACGGCGCGGCTGAACTTCCTGAGCCTGGTGTTCTGCCTGATGGTCGGTACCGCTGCGCTGCCGCACGTGCTGATGCGCTACTACACCACGCCCAGCGTTCGCGAGGCACGCAGTTCCGTCTTCTGGTCGCTGCTGTTCATTCTCGCGCTGTACCTGACGGCGCCAGCGTATGCCGTTTTTGCCAAGTACGAGATCTACTCCACGCTGATCGGCTCTTCGATCGCGCAACTGCCGGTCTGGGTCAGCGCCTGGGGCAAGATCGGACTGGTGTCGATCGAGGACGTCAACGGCGACGGAGTCCTTCAGCTCGTCGAACTGGCGCTCAATCCCGACGTGATCCTGCTGGCCACACCCGAAATCGCCGGTCTGCCCTACGTCATTTCCGGGCTGGTCGCGGCCGGCGCGCTGGCCGCCGCTCTGTCGACGGCCGACGGCCTGCTGCTGACGATCGCCAGTGCCTTGTCACACGACGTCTATTACAAGATCTTCCGCCCGAACGCGACAACGCAATGGCGGCTGGTCGTTTCGAAGTCGCTGCTGCTGGTTGTAGCCGTGCTGGCAGCGAGCGTTGCGTCGCAGAAGCCGGCGACCATTCTGGCGATGGTTGCCTGGGCTTTCTCGCTGGCCGGTGCCGCTTTCTTTCCGGCGCTGATTCTCGGTGTCTTCTGGAAGAGGGCCAATGCCTCGGGAGCGGTCAGCGGCATGATCCTTGGCCTGCTGGTGACCATTTATTACATGGTGCGGGTCCAGGTTGACACCATCCCGTGGCTTGGCATTCAGGGCATCGGCATGGAGCCGTGGTTTGGCATCCAGTCAACGTCGGCCGGGGTGTGGGGCGTCGCCGTCGGTTTCGTGACGATCATCGTCGTCAGCCTGTTCGGGCAGGCGCCAAGCAAGGAGACACAGGATTTTGTCGAAAGTGTTCGCTACCCAGAGCTGGACGGCTAGTGAGTCCGGCTGTGGTCGCTTGCGTCGGCTGCCGTTGCCGTGTTCTGGCCTGATCGGCAGCAGCGGGGGAGGCGCGGAATGAGACTCGGGCGAAGGCATCGCGCCTATTGGCAGCGCAACCTCAAGATGACTGCATTGCTCCTGGCCGTCTGGTTTGTCGTCAGCTTTGTCGTCAGCTTTTTCGCGCGCGACCTGGACAGCATCACGATCATCGGTTTTCCTCTGGGATTCTATATGGGCGCCCAGGGAGCGCCGCTGATCTATCTGGTGATCATTTGGTGGTATGCGCGCTACATGAGCAGGCTCGACCGCGAATACGGGGTTCACCAGGGTGAAGGTGAGGGGGACGACTGATGCCTGCGGGTCGGTCAGCTGGATCGCCCGGGCGGGCAGTGCCCCGTCCGGGGAGGTTCGACGGTCTTACGCCGACACTGCCTGGCGTACGGCGGCGGCCAACTTCTCGGCGGTGCGGGTGACCGTTTCCGAATCCTGCCCCTCGACCATCACGCGCAGCAGCGGTTCCGTCCCGGAAGCTCGCAGGAGTACCCGACCGCAGCCCTCGAGTTCGGCTTCCACTTCGCCGAGCACCGCTCCGATCAGTGGGTGGCCCTGCCAGGCAAAGCCTTTGCTCAGGGCCACGTTGATCAGTTTTTGCGGGTAGAGCTTCAGATCCTCAAGGAGCTGCTGCAGTCTTACCCCGGCTTCCCGCAGCGCTGAAAGTACCTGCAGGGCGGAAACAATGCCGTCACCGGTGGAGTGCCGGTCGAGACAGAGGATGTGACCGGAATTCTCGCCGCCGTAAAGCCAGCCTTTCTGCCGCAGCAGCTCCATGACGTAGCGGTCACCGACTGGCGCCCTGACAAAAGGTACCTTGAGGGCGGCCAGCGCGTGTTCGAGAGCCAGATTGCTCATCAAGGTCCCGACGACGCCCGCGATCGGGCCCTGTCGCAAGCGGCTGCGGACCACCGCGAACAGCAGCTGATCGCCATCGTAGAGATTGCCCGCGGCGTCGACCATCATCACCCGGTCTGCGTCGCCGTCAAGCGCGATGCCGATGTCGGCGGCTTGTGCGAGGACCGCTTCGCGCAAGGCTGCGGGCGACGTGGCGCCGACCTCCTGGTTGATGTTGAGGCCGTTGGGGTCGGTGCCGATGGTGCTGACCTCGGCGCCCAGTTCATGAAACACATGTGGGGCGATGTGGTAGGCGGCACCGTTTGCGCAATCGACGACAATCTTCAGCCCGCGCAGGTCCAGTTCGAACGGAAAAGTGCTCTTGCAGAACTCGATATAGCGACCGTCGGCGTCGTCAATCCTGCGCGCCCGGCCGAGAGCGGCCGACGGTACGCAAGTCAGCGGCTCGTCGAGCATCGCTTCGATCTCGAACTCCATCTCATCGGGGAGTTTGGTACCCCGTGCCGAAAAGAACTTGATTCCGTTATCGTAGTAAGGGTTGTGCGACGCAGAAATGACGATCCCGGCCTGCAGGCGCAAGGCGCGGGTGAGGTAGGCGATGGCCGGGGTGGGCATCGGCCCGACCAGACAGACGTCCACCCCGGCTGCCGCGAAGCCCGCCTCGAGCGCCGCTTCCAGCATGTAGCCCGAGACCCTGGTGTCCTTGCCGATCAGCACCGCCGGCCGCTCGCCGGGCTTGAAACTGCTGCGCTCACTGGCGCGTGCGGCGAGTACCTTGCCGGTCGCATGGCCCAGGCGCATGATGAAATCGGGTGTGATCGGCGATTCCCCAACACGCCCACGCACGCCGTCGGTGCCGAAATACTTTCTGCTCACCCTTGCTCTCCCCGTTTGTCCCAATAAATCAGTGTCTGCCCGTTCCCCGCCATTCTACGCAAACGCCCCCTTGACGGTGCCAACTGGAGCACGGTCTGCCGATCTTTTCACGGCTTGTCGCCGTCAACCGCACGCCAGACGGCCAGCGCGTCGCGCGTCTCGGCGACATCGTGGACACGCAGAATTCGCGCACCGCGCTGCGCGGCCAGCAGGGCGGCAGCGACGCTGGCGGCCAGTCGCTGGTCCACCGGACGTCCGGTGATCGCCCCGAGCATCGATTTTCGTGAAACGCCGGCGAGCATCGGCAGCCCGTCCAACGACAGCCTGGCAAAATCGCGCAGCAGTTCCAGATTGTGCTGCAGGGTCTTGCCGAAGCAAAAACCGGGATCGAGGACCAGGCGGTCGCCCGCGATGCCGGCCGCCCTGGCCGCAGCGACCCGCTCGCGGAGAAAGGACGCGATCTCGCTGACGACGTCCTGGTACGCCGGGCTCTCCTGCATGCTCGATGGTGTGCCCCGCATGTGCATCAGGCAGACCGCGCAGTCGCTGTCGGCGACTGCCGCCATCGCGCCCGGCACCCGCAGCGCCTGGATGTCATTGATCATCGACGCGCCGTTCGCCAGGGCCGCGCGCATCACCGCCGGTTTGCAGGTGTCAACCGAGATCGGAACGCCACAGTCGCGAAGCGCCTCGAGTACTGGCAGCAAGCGCCGCAACTCTTCGTTCACCGGGGTCGACACAGCGCCGGGACGTGACGACTCCGCGCCGATGTCAAGGAGGTCGGCGCCAGCGTCGATCTGTCTGCGAGCGTGGGCCAGCGCCAGAGCCGGGTCGTTCGCCAGCCCGTCGCCAGAGAACGAGTCGGGCGTCAGGTTGACAATGCCCATCAGCAGGGGGCGCGTCAGAGGGAGGTCAAAGGCTCCGCAGCGGAGGAGCATCAAGGCTGTGGCCGCACCAAGCGCGGGCACCGGGAAAGCACTCCCGACAGCGTCCGCCTGGCGCTACGGCAGCGCAATCAGGCCGGCGCCGGCGCGCTCGGCGCTGCATCCGGCGCGTTGGTGTCGGGTTTGCTGGCAGATTTTGCCTGCGGCTGCTTCGGTGGGCGTGGCGGCTTGCCGTCCATGATGTCGTTGATCTGGTCGCTATCGATGGTCTCCAGCTCAAGCAAAGCGGTCGCCATCGCCTCGACCTTGTCGCGATGCTCTTCCAGCAGCCTGCGCGCCAGCGAGTACTGCTCATCGATGATCCGGCGGATCTCCCGATCGACTTTCTCCATCGTCGCCTCGGACATGTTCTTGTGGGTGGTCACCGAGCGCCCGAGGAAGACTTCACCCTCGTTTTCCCCGTAAACCATGGGACCGAGTGCGTCCGACATGCCGTAGCGAGTGACCATGTCGCGCGCCATCTGGGTGGCTCGCTCGAAGTCGTTGGACGCGCCGGTGGTCATCTGGTCCATGAACAGCTCCTCGGCGACGCGGCCGCCGAACAGGACCGCAATCCGACTCATCAGATAGATCCGGTCGTAAGCGTAGCGATCCTCTTCGGGCAGCTGCATGGTCAGGCCAAGCGCCCGTCCACGCGGGATGATGGTGACCTTGTGCACCGGGTCGGACTTCGGCATCAGCTTGGCGACCACCGCATGCCCGGACTCGTGGTAAGCGGTATTGCGCCGCTCGTCCTCGTTCATGACCATGCTGCGGCGCTCGGCGCCCATCATGATCTTGTCCTTGGCCTTTTCGAAGTCCTCCATGTCGACCAGTCGCTTGTTGCCGCGGGCGGCAAACAATGCCGCTTCGTTGACCAGATTGGCCAGATCGGCGCCGGAAAATCCCGGCGTGCCGCGGGCAATGATGTCCGCCTTGACGTCGGGCGACAGCGGCACCTTGCGCATGTGCACCACCAGAATCTGTTCGCGACCACGGATATCGGGCAGCGGCACGACCACCTGCCGGTCAAAACGGCCCGGACGCATCAGCGCCGGGTCGAGCACGTCCGGACGGTTGGTCGCCGCAATCACGATGACGCCGACGCTTCCTTCGAAGCCATCCATCTCGACCAGCATCTGGTTCAGCGTCTGCTCGCG
>DPSD01000522.1 GCA_003538495.1 Accumulibacter sp. | reverse complement strand
CTTCAGCCGGAACCCAGCAATGGGTTCACCAAAGAAACCGTCCGGGTGGGTATTAAGACCACGGGAAACTCGAACGCGATAACGCGACGCCTCAAGCACGAGATCGGACACGCGGAAGGCTTGGACCATGATGCCCGGTCGGCCCTAATGAGGGAAAACGCCTATAGCAAGACCAACGCAGGGCCAACGTTGGCCGACTTGAACAGCGCCGATCCCTTCATCTCGCCGACTGATGACGACAAGGCCGGCAAGAAATCTATGTGGGGAACGACGAAAAAGCTCAGCGAGTCGGAGGACGCCAGCGGCGCCGTCTTCAATGGAACTAACTGGGTCTACGACTACAACGTGCATGCCCTCGATTTACCCGGTCTGACGGACCCGGTGACCGAGTTTTCGATTCAATTGTTGTCCGGAATTGGCCTTGGAGACTTCAGCGTTACCGGCATCCCGACCGGGTGGCATTCCGCCTTCTTTGATGGCAATATCGTTCCAGGCGGTGAATTTTCAGATGACGGAGCTGATCCTTCACCCTCCGTCCTGAGTTTTTTGGCCGATCTTCCATCCTTCGGCATCCAGCCGGGCCAGACTTTCAATTTCGAACTTGCGAGCCCATTTGCACCCGGCAATACTCGTGCCTTCACCAATTCCCCAAGCTTTGACTCGGACGAATTCATCATACAAGCGCCTTCTCGTGCACCCGAGCCATCCACTCTCGCGCTCCTTGCGAGCGCGCTCGCCGGTCTAGTGACGACTTGGCGAGTGCGGCAGAGCGCAGTAACAATCTAGGGTCTAGCATCACCCGAAAACCGCAGAGTGTTTTGGTTGGCGTACGTTCTGGCCCGCCAGGAAAGCAGCCCGTAACTGTCTGCACCAAAAACGAACACCCCGCTGAACGCCATGTTCCGCGGGGTTTTTCGTGTAAACCTGTTGACCTCGCCTACCCCACAAATGTCATTTCTGGCCGATTTTGGCGTCTTACGGGCCGTTTCTCTCGAAACCTCGTGACTTCGCGATTTTAGTGCAGAACTTTTAAGCCGTTGTTTTGACGTGACTTTCCGATGGGCTTGGACGCGTTTTGCGATGGCGTGTGCTTTGGTTTGGTGAGGTACGCCATCGCAAAATTTCTGGATGGCGAGACGCAGCGCGGGGTGAACGTGGCGAGCGTCTGCTGAAGCTGAGGGTGTCCAGAGCCACAGAATGGTAGAGCGAAGGAGCTCCCTTGCTGACGGTGGGGTCGGCTTTATTTTCCTGCTGGTCTGGTTGGACAGCAAACTCCGGGCTTGGCGGCCAGGGCCTCCGCACTCGTATAGCATATGTCAGAATCAAACGCAACGACATAATATTCTTACGATTATCTTGTGGCCCAGCGCTTTCCGATTCATTGCACTACTACTCGGAGTATGGGCACGCATCATGGCAGGCCGGGCCGTGGATGGTTGCCGCGTCCACTGATTGCACGAAATGCTAACAAAAACAACGTCGCGGCGTATGCATTCCGAGTGCGGAGGCACTGGCTTGGCGGCGGGAACCAAGCGAGATCGAAAATGAGACCAACGCTCCCCCGCTTTGATCTTCATCTTCACACCTCGCAGCACGTCGTCCTCACGACGGGGTAGCGTGTGAAATTAGCGATTGGCGTCATTTTGGCGACAGTGATAGACTGGCACTTCACTTGAATGCAGGAGATGAAGATGGGAACGACCATTGCCAAGCAAGATCGCATCGGTGCTCGCGTCCCCCACGACGTCTACGAAACGCTTTGCCGTGCTGCCGAACTGACCGGTGCCACGGTCAATCAGTTTCTGGTGCAGTCGGCGCTGAAGGAGGCTCAGGCTGTCATCGAGCGTGAAGAACTCATCCGTCTGTCCCCTCGCGACTGGGATTGGCTGCTCGAACTGATGGAGAACCCACCCAAGCCCAACGCTACGCTTCAGGCGGCCATAGGGCGCTACCAAGAAGCCAGGAGAGACGATGCGGGTACGTCCTTTAACTGGGAGCCATAACCGGCAAGGGTTCGACTGTGGTCGCCAGGAACTGAATGACTGGCTGCGGCAGGTTGCCCGCCAGCATCAGGACAAGGGATTGTCGAAGACCTTCGTTGCCACCTGCGAAGAAGGATCGGACCGTATCTGCGCTTACTATGCGCTCACACTTGCCGAGCTCGAAAACCACCATCTGCCTGAAGCCTGGCGCAAGAAACTGCCACGTCGCATTCCGGGTGTGCGCTTGGGGCGTCTGGCCGTTGATCGGCAATATCAGGGCACGGGTCTCGGCGAATTGCTGTTGGTGGATGCTTTGACGCGGGCGCAACGAATCTACACTGAGGGCGGCGGCATCGGTCTGTTCGTTGATGCCATCGATGAGCAGGCAGCGACCTACTACCAGCGCTTCGGCTTCGTGGCATCACCGGATAACCCACTGTTGCTCTTCCTGCCGGCAAGGGTGATGGTGTGAGTTGGTGACTGATTGACGGCGATCCGCCGTCCCAGAACAAGAATAGGGAGAACCCGTTGTCCGCCAT
>DPSD01000325.1 GCA_003538495.1 Accumulibacter sp. | reverse complement strand
CCGGGCGGGGCGGTGGGCGCGGCGGCGGCGCCATCATCCGGCGTCTTCTCGCCGGTGTCGATCGCCTGGCTCTGCGCGCCGCCGAAGAGCTTCGCGCTCACCGTTTCCAGCAGCCAGTAGAACATCGGGATGAAGAAGATCGCGATGATCGTCGCCGCCAGCGTCCCGCCGATGACGCCGGTGCCTATCGAATGGCGGCTGTTGGCCGAGGCGCCGGTGGCAATCGCCAGCGGAACGGTACCCAGCACGAAAGCGAACGAGGTCATGATGATCGGCCGCAGGCGCAGCCGCGCCGCCTCGACCGCCGCGTCGAAGAAGGGCTTGCCTTCCTTGCGGTTCATCTCCACCGCGAACTCGACGATCAGGATCGCGTTCTTGGCGGCGAGGCCGATCAGCGTCAACAGGCCAATCTGGAAGTAGAGGTCGTTGGGAATGCCGCGCAGCGCGATGGCGGCGAGCGCGCCCAGAATGGCGAACGGCACCGCCATCATCACGCCGATGGGCAGCGACCAGCTCTCGTACTGCGCCGCCAGGATCATGAACACGAACAGCAGGCCGAAGACGAACGCGATGGCCGACGTGGAGCCCGACGAAACTTCCTCGCGCGCTTCACCCGCCCATTCGTAGCCGTAACCGTTCGGCATGATTTCCGCCGCGACCTCGCGGATCGCGGCCAGCGCCTCGCCGGAGCTCACACCCGGTGCCGGCGAGCCGTTGATCGCGATCGCCGGATAGTTGTTGAAGCGGGTGACGAGGTCGGGGCCGGTGACGAAGCGCGTGGTGACCAGCGCAGACAGCGGCACCATGTCGCCCTGGCGGTTCTTGACGTAGAAGCGGCCGATGTCCTCCGGCGTCATCCGATACTTGGGCTCGGCCTGCAGCACCACCTGGTAGAGCCGCGAGTCCTTCGGGAACTGGCTCACGTAGAGCGACCCGAACATGGTCTGCAGCGTGTTGTAGGCGTCCTGCACGGCCACACCGAGCACTTCGGCCTTCTCGCGGTCGACGTCGGCGAGCAGCTGCTGGCCGTCGGCCCGGATGGTGGTACTCACCCCCGTCAGCTCCTTCCGGGTGCGCGCCTTGGCGATGATCTTCTCGGCGACGTCGGAGAGCTGCTGGTAGTTGCCCGCGCCCTTTTGTTCGATCCACATCTGGAAGCCGGCGGTGACGCCCAGGCCGGGGATGGCCGGCGGGTTCACGGGCACCACCAGGCCGCCCTGGATGGCGCCGAACTCTCGCCGCAGGTCGGCGATCAGCGCGTCGGCCGAAAGGGCGGGCGTCTTGCGCTCCTCGTAATCCTTCAGCGCCACGAACAGCACGCCAAAGTTGGTCTTCATCTGCGAGTCGATCAGGCTGTAGCCGTCGACCTGCGAGACGTTGGCCACCGCCTCGTGCTTGCGCACCATCGCCGCGGCAGCGCTGCCGACGTCGCCCGTGCGGTCGAGGCTCGCCGAGTCGGGCAGGAAATACGCGACGAAGATGTAGCCCTGGTCCTCCTGCGGCACGAACGCGGTGGGCAGCAGCCTGAACATGAACACGGTGCTCGCAACCACGGCGACGAACACGGCGAGACCGATCAGGTAGTGGCGCGTGATCCACTTGACGCCGCTCACGTAGCCGTTGGTGATCCGCTCGAAGCTGTCGTCGAACCACTTGAAGAAGCCTTTCTTCTGCCCGTGCTTGGCCTTGATCAGGATCGCCGCCAGCGCCGGCGACAGCGTCAGCGCGACCAGGCCCGAGAACACCACGGAAATGGCGATGGTCACGGCGAACTGCTTGTAGAGCGCGCCCGTGATGCCGCCCAGGAACGCCACCGGGATGAACACCGCGTTCAGCACCAGCACCACCGCGATCACCGGGCCCGACACCTCGTCCATCGCGCGCTTCGCCGCGTCGCGCGGCGACAGGCCGAACTGGACCATATTGCGCTCGGTGTTCTCCACCACCACGATCGCGTCGTCGACGACCAGGCCGATGGCGAGGATCATGCCGAACAGCGTCAGCATGTTGATCGAGAAGCCGAACACCAGCATCCCCACCAGCGCGCCGAGGATCGACACCGGCACCGCCAGCGTCGGGATGATCGTCAGGCGCAGGCTGTGCAGGAAGATGAACACCACCAGCACCACCAGCACCACGGCCTCGAAGAAGGTCTTCACCACCTCGTCGATCGACGCCTGCACGAACAGCGTGGTGTCGAGCGCGACCGCGTAGTCGAGGCCGTCCGGGAAGCTCTTCTGCAGCTCCTTGAGCGTGGCCCGCACTTCCTTGGAGACCTGCAGCGCGTTGGCGCCGGGCTGCTGGTAGACCGCGATCAGCGTCGCCGGCTTGTCCTGGTAGCTGGTGCGCAGCGAGTAGCTCTGCGCGCCGAGGTTGGTGTAGCCGACATCCTTCACCCGCACCAGCGCGGCGTCGGCGTTCTGGCTGCGCAGGATCATGTTGTCGAACTGCGACGGCTCGGTGATGGTGCTGGTGGTGACCGGGAACGTCTGCTTCACCGGATACGGCGTCGGCGGCGCGCCGATCCGGCCGACCGCGAACTGCTGGTTCTGGTTCTTGATCGCGTTGGCGATCTCGCTCGTCCCGATGCCGAGCTGCGCCATCCGGTCGGGCTTCAGCCAGACGCGCATCGCGTACTCGGGAACCCCGAAGATCGACGCCTGGTTGGCGCCGTTGATGCGGTTGATCGTCCCTAGGATCTGGACGTTGGTGTAATTGGAGATGAAGTCCGCGTCGTAGCGCCCGTCGGGCGAGTAGAACGCCAGCACCATCAGGAAGGTCGAGGTCTTCTGCTGCACGTCCACGCCCTGCGCCTGCACCGACTGCGGCAGCTGTGCCATCGCCTGGCTGACGCGGTTCTGCACGTCCACCTGCGCCAGCGCCGGGTCCGTGTCGATGGTGAAATAGACCGTCAGCGTGTAGTTGCCGGTGGACGAGTTGGTCGACGACATGTAGATCATGTTGTTGGCGCCGTTGACCTGCTGCTCGATCGGCGCACCGACGTTCTGCGCGACGAGCGTGGCATTGGCGCCGGGGTAGGTGGCCGTCACCTGGATCTGGATCGGCGTTACCTGCGGGTACTGGGCGATCGGCAGCTTCACCATCGCCACCACGCCGACGACCGAGATGATCAGCGCGATGACCGCCGAGAAGATCGGGCGGTCGATAAAGAAATGGGAGAACATTGGGCGCGGGCTCCGGTGCTTACTGCCTGGCGGCCGGCGCCGCGGGCGGGACGATCTTCACCGGCGCGCCGGGCGTAAGGCGCACGACGCCGTCGGTCGCGACCACGTCGCCGGGCTTCAAGCCGGCGGTGATGAACCACTCGTCGCCGTACCACTGCCCCACCTGCACACCGCGGATCTCCGCCTTGCTCTCCTTGTCGATCACCACGACGAAATGCCCTTTCGCGCCCTGCAGCACGGCCTGCTGCGGCACCCTGATCGCGTTGATGCGCACGGCGCCCGACACCCGCACCCGGACGAACTGCCCCGGCCGCAGCTCGCCCGACGGATTGGGCAACGTTGCGCGCAGCAGGAAGGTGCCGGTCTGCGAGTTGAAGCTGGCATTCGCGAAAGTGATCTTGCCCTTGTGCGGGAAAATAGAGCCGTCGGCCAGCACCAGCTCGACCGTGTACTCGTCCTTCGGAGGCAGTCTGAGCGCGCCCGCCGCCTGCTCGCTGCGCAAGGCGAGCAGGTCGTTCTCGGACAGGGTGAAATTCACCCAGATCGGATCGATCTGCTCGACGTAGGTGAGCAGGCTGTTCTCGGCGTTGACGTAGGCGCCGTCCTGCACGCGCGCGAAGCTGGAGAGTCCGGTCACCGGCGTGGTGATCGTCGTGTAGCCGAGATTGAGCTGCGCCTGCACGACGGTGGCCTTTGCCGACTGTACGGCCGCGGCCGCTGCCTGCTGCTGCCCGGTCGCGTCGTCGAGATCCTTGACGCTCAACGCATTGAGCGCCGCCAGCGGCTTGACCTGCGCGAGATTGTCGTTCGCCGTCTGCAGGCGCGCCTGCTGCTCCGCCAGGCCGCCCCGCGCGACTTCCAGCTGCGCCTGAAACGGCTTCTTGTCCTGCTGGAACATCACGTCGCCGGCCTTGACCATCGCGCCTTCGGTGTAGACGCGCTGATCGAGGAAGCCGTTGACGCGCGCTCGGATCTGCACCTGATGTGAGCTTTGCGTCTGGCCGACGTACTCGTAGCTGACCGGCGTGTCGCGCGGGGTGACCGTCATCACCGTCACCTCGGCCGGGGGCCTCGCCTCGGGTGCTGCCTCCTTCTTGCCGCAGCCCGCCAGCAAGGCCGTCGCTACCAGAATCATCACGAGCCAACGCATATAGATAAACCTCCACGGCCCGCGTGGATGGCGAGCTCTGAGCCGAAAAACGGTGACGAATATACCATCAGACTCCGGGTGAGCACCACGACCGGAGCGCATCGATCGGGGGCCCTGGCACAGTGCGTTGCGGCGCACTGCGAATCCCGGTCGATGCAGGGCAAACGTTTCCGGGACCGATACGCTGCCATCGGATCAGGCCCATGAACCGGACGATGGTCTCGCGCAGGAAGCCAGCGCCGCCCGCGCGGCCGCCCATGCGGGCAACAAGCAGCATGGCGATCCACATGGCCAGCAGCGCCATGGCGACTGCTGTCAGCGCGGTGACTGGAAGTGGTTCGCGATGGCCATGGGGAACGGCCAAGGTAATGACGCCGGTAGTCGTGCCGGTGCTGGCGGCAAAGATATTCAGTGGCGCCAGCCACCGGGCGTCGCCATCGTTCGCGGGCTTGTCGGTGGCAGCGTTGCCGGCCAGCATCGAAAACCCGATCCACGACAGCACGCCGCCGCCCGCTACCGAAAACGCATCCAGAGACACGCCGAAGAGGTGCAGGATGCGAACGCCGAAGAGTGCAGCCAGAACCAGAATCACCAGCACGGCCGAGGCCGCCCCTGGTGGCGTCGGCGAACTGCGTCTGTCGCGTTTGCTGGCCCTCGATGCGGGCGAACAGGGCGCCGCACATCAGCGGATTCACCAGCGCCACCACGGTAACCGCGGCTTGCAGGTGTTGCTGCATCAACAAGTTCACCGTCGCCTCCCTCGCCAGCCAATGAAGCTGCCGCCTGGGTCAAGTGAAACGCGCCCATCGCCTCCTGGCCGTCAGACTCCCCATGCGACAGATCCGGATCACGCAGGTCCCCGGGCGAAGGAATTACACGACCGGGTCTTACCGGGTGTTACTTGGCGGCGGCGGCGGGCGCTTCAACGGTCTCGATCTTGGCCTTGGCCTTGAGGTCGTCCAGTTGCTTCTTCAGGTTCTGCTGCTGCACCTGTTGCGCCAGATCGGGTTTGACTTCCTCAAAGGGAGGCGCTTCTATCGGCCTGGAGTCTTCCAGCAAGATGACGTGGTAGCCGTACTGGGTTTTTACCGGTTCTTGAGTGAAGGTGCCTTTTTCCAGCTTGCTGACGGCGCTGCTGAACTCTGGCACCATCCGGCTCACGTCAAACCACCCCAGTTCGCCGCCTGCCGCCTTGGAGCCCGCATCTCTGGATTTTTCCATCGCCAGCTTGGCGAACGACCCCGCATCCTTCCTCAGTTTGGCAATAATCTCCCTGGCTTCTGCGTCCGTCTCCACCAGGATATGGCGCGCCTTGTATTCGCTGCCGGTGATGCTCGCCTTGATGCGATCGTATTCGGCTTTCAGCATCTCGTCGGTGACCGGGTTGCTCTTGAGGAAATCCTGCACATAGGCGTTGGCCAGAACGGACTGTCGGATGACATCGATTTGCTCCGTGACTTCAGGCAATTTGTCCAAGCCCTTCTTGACCGCGGCTTCGGCGACCAGGGTCTGCATCGTCAGCTGTTCGATGATGCTCTTTCTCGCTTCCGGGGTGTCCGCTTGGCCGGCGCTGGCTCCCTGCTTGACAATCATGTCGACACGGCTTTTGTTGATGGCGATGCCGTTTACCGTCGCGACGGCCGTTTCTTTCACCGCTGGTGCCGCGGATTTTGCAGTCTGGTCGGGGTTGCAGGCGCTGACGACCAGTAGCGAAGCAGCGCTGGCCAGCAGAACTCGGGACTTGATCGATCTCATTAATCGTTCCTTGGGGGTAGCAAAAAAACCAGCTCTCAGGCGGGTGAAAAATCCCTTGCATCGTCCTGTGGTGGCTGGCACTTTCATGTATGCGGGTCCGGCCTGCGGCCGGGATCGCTTGCCGGGCGAATTGTGGGGCATATTGCTGACCCGCGACAAGCACTCAATTGAGGTCGGCGTCCTTGAAGAATTTGGTCCCGGAGACGGTTAGCGTGGCCGCGAGCCCGGTCTCCGTCAGTTGGTAGAGGTAGACGCCGGGTGCTACCGAAGCGGCGCCGGCAAACATGCTGCCCTGGCCGCCGGCCATCGCCGCGAGGCTGGCCTGGCCGCCGAATTCCCAGCCCTGGTCAATGAAGTTGCGCAAGGCCTGTTCGCTGGCGAAGACGAAGATCAGGCGATTCTTGTTTATGCCGAAGCCCAGTCCCCCCTGCACTTGCGCCATCTGCATGAAGGTCTGGCGACCCGTCAGTTGATTGACGACCACGCCTTTGCCGGTTGTGCCGCCGGCGAAGAAGAGCTTGATCCCGAAGGTGCTGAAGACGGCATAGCCGGCAGAGTGCTCGATCGCCCGCTGCGCGCCCGGCGCGATCTCGTACAGCGAGCTCAGTGCGTCCTGTGACATCTCGCGTACCTGATGTCTGGCCTGAATGATCCTTCCTTCATTCGGAACGCCGGCGGGCAATACATTCTCGACGTCCTTCATGGGATCCCAGGACCATTGCTGGGCGGCGAGTGGTGGCGAAGCGAGACAAATGGCTGCGGCGCAGATCATGGTGCGTGTTTTCATGGCGTCTTCTCCCGAAGAAAGCGTTGGTGCCTGGACGAAACGGAATTATCGCCGCTTCGACGGTTGCCGTTTCATTGGCTTCTCTGCGAAGACGGCGCGGACCGGCACAGGCCCGCGCGCTCTTGTCACTCGAAGGCGAAGATCTGCTTCCAGTCGTCCTTGATGCTGATGACCGTCCAGCCCTGTTTTTTCGCCTGCTCGTAGAGCTCTGGCGTCAAGGGTCCGACCTTGGTCGCCGGCAGTCCTTGCGCGGGGCCGTAGGCGTATTCACGCGTTGCGTCGTCGTGCAGCACCAGCATCGACAGGCGGGCGCCGTCGCCGGCCTTGGTGTATTCGAGCATCTGCTGGTCGCCGGTCGAATTGCCGACCGCCATCGTCGGGCGGCGGCCGATCATCAGGTGGATTCCCTCGACCTTGCCGGCATTGTTGTCGTTGAGCAACAGCTTCGGGGCCTTGGTCAGGAAAGGCTTGCCGTCCTTGCCGTAGCCGTACGTGGTGCCGCCGGCGGTGCCGACCACCTGCTCGGGCGGGATGCCATATACAGCTTCCGAGTAGGTGCGCACGAAATCCTGACCGCCGCCGGTGACGATCCAGGTCTTGTAGCCGCTGGCGCGCAGGTACTTCAGCACTTCCTGCATCGGCAGGTAGGTGAGTTCCGGATACGGCTTCTTCCAGCGCGGGTCCTTCGCTTCGGCGAGCCACTTCTTGACTTCGGCGTTGAAAGTGTCGACCGGCATGCCGGTCAGCGTGGCGGCGGCGAGTTTTTCGAGGTCGGGCAGCGTCAGCTTGGCGATGGCCGCACGGTCGCCTTTGAGTATCTCCAGCACCGTCGAGTAGGGCGCGACCTTGACCAGTTCAGGCTTCCTCTTGACCAGCGCTGGCACGCTCTCGAGGATGTACATCACCTGCGAGTACATCGGATGCTCTACCCACAGCGTGCCGTCCTGGTCAAAGGTCGCGATGCGCTCGGCCGGCGGGACGAACTTCGGGCTTCCTGGCGAGGTGGTGTCTTCGACAAAAGCGATGATGGCCTGCTTGGCGGCACCATCGTTCCAGGAAGGCAACGGGTCGCTCTGGGCCCGGGCAGGCATGCCCAGAACAAGCAGCAGGGTCAATGCCAGCGAACGGGTGGAGGTCGACAAGAGGCGGATGATCTTCATCTCGGTTCTTCTCACAAGAAGTCAGATAAATGGGCGCCGTGTCACAGGCGCCCGCACGGTCACAAGCTGTCAGCCTGCCGGTTCAATCGTGCCCGTTGTGGCCACCCTTCTGCATGGCCTTGAGGATGCCGTCCAGGTTGTAGGTTTCGGGTGCCTGCATCGGCGGGAACTCCTTGTACGAATACAGTTCCTTCTCCCACAGCAACTGGCCGATCGGCAACATGTTCCAGTTGTAGATATAAGCGTTTCCGGGCGAGCCCAATGCACCGCCGTAGCCCAGCAGGGACTTGGCGTCGGCACCGACCGTCTGCTCGAAGGGATCACGCTTGAGGTTGAGCAGTTGGGTCCAGTGAAAACTGGTGGCTCCAAACAAGCCGCCGGTCGCGGTGTCCGGCACCATCGTGTAGTACATCTTCCAGTTCTTGTAGCGTACTGCCGATGGTTGTGAGCCGGTGTAGTAGAAGAAGACTTCACGCGCCGATTTGGCCGACTTGCCGGTGAGGTAGTCGGTCTGGTCAACGCCGTCGAGCTTGGTCTTGACGATACCCGGATACTTGCCCGCCATGATCTGCTCGTTGAGCGCGTTGCCCTTTGGCCCGCCAGCGATATGTACCAGCGTCGGCAGCCAGTCGAGCGAGGCAAAGATATCGTCCTTGACCGTGCCCGGCTGGATGACGCCCGGCCAGCGTATGAGCGCCGGGGCGCGCATGCCGCCTTCCCAGGTGGTCAGCTTGCCACCTTTGAAGGGGGTGTTGCCACCGTCCGGAAAGGTGATGTTCTCGGCGCCGTTGTCGGTGGTGAAGACGATGATGGTGTTGTCGAACTGGCCCATGGCTTCGAGCTTCTTGATGACTTCACCGATGTTGTCGTCCATCTGTTTCATGCCGGCTTCGTTCGTGCCCCAGTCCTTGCCGCCGGGTTCGCCGACCATCGCCTCGTACTTCGGCGAGAGCATGGTGGTGACGTGCATGCGCGCCGGGTTGTACCAGACGAAGAATGGTTTGCCGGTCTTCTTGGGGTCGTTGCGGTCGAGGAAGTCGATGACCTTGGCCGAGATTTCCTCGTCGACGGTCCGCGAGCGATCCAGCGTCAGCGGGCCTTCGTCCTTGCAGCTCGTGTTCTTCTGCGTGCCGTCGCTGGACTTGCACCAGATGACCGGGCGCGGCGGCGTCAGACACGTTGCCGTTTTCGGATCAAGCGCGCCGGGCACCTCGGGCAAGCCGGTGATCGGCGTGTTCTTGCACGGCGGCGCGATGCCCTGCACCAGTGGTGTCTTGTTGATGTCGACGAAGCTCACGCCCTGCATGGCGTCGAGGTGGTACAGGTAGCCCCAGAACTCCTGGAAGCCGTGCGAAGTGGGCAGCGCCTCGAAATGATCGCCGAGGTGGTTCTTGCCGAACTCGCCGGTGGTGTAGCCCAGATCCAGCAGAAACTTGGCCAGCGCCGGCGTGCCCGGCCGCAACCACGACGGGCTGCCCGGCAGTTGCGGCGGGATCATGCCGGTGCGCAGCGGATGCATGCCGGTGAAGAAGGCGTTACGCCCGGCGGTGCAGCTTTGCTCGGCGTAATAGGTCATGAATCGCGCACCTTCCTTGCCGATGCGATCGATGTTCGGCGTTTCACCGACCATCAGGCCCTGATGATAGATACTCGGCTGCATCCAGCCGATGTCGTCGCCCATGATGAACAGGATGTTGGGCTTGGCGCTGGCGGTCGCGTTGGCAGTGGCGGCGAAGGCCGAAGCGGTGCCCAGCGCCAGCACCGCGAACAGTGTCAGCAATCTGCAGTAGAATCTCGTGATGAGCCTCATCGTTTCTCTCCTTGGTGGTGGTGCTGTTCAAATCGGATCACTAGCGGCGGTGGCAGTTGCCACAAGTGCCGGGGCTTGTGGCCAGGAGTGATGACGCGCCGCAGATTCAGATTTCCTGATCCCGGC
>DPSD01000321.1:4655-4966 GCA_003538495.1 Accumulibacter sp. | reverse complement strand
TGACCACCGTCAGTCGCCCGCCAAAGGAATCGGGCGAATCGCCGAGCGGCTGCAACTCTGCGCGCAGCTCGAGGGCCGCCTGCGGCGCGCCCTTGCTCCACGCTGCCGGGTCGATTCCTGAAAGCTCGGCGACCAGTTCGCCGATCGGTTGCGACAGGAACGGTCTGATTCGCGCCGTCACCTGGCCAGCAAAGTCTTCGCCGGCGCCGGCTTCGAGTGGCCGGCCGGTGCCGCGTACGGTCAGTTCTTCGAGCGGCCCTTCGGCCGACAGATCGAAGGCCAGCATGCGACCGGCGGCCTCGCCCTCGATG
>DPSD01000321.1:4122-4360 GCA_003538495.1 Accumulibacter sp. | reverse complement strand
CGGCGGCCTCGCCCTCGATGTTGGCGCTGGCCGCCAGCGCATACGGCTGGTCGCCGGCCAGCGAGGCGTCGGCAGTCACCGCGAGACCGCTGACGCGGGCGCTCAGCGCAGCCAGGCGGTACACCACCCCGTCACTCGAAATGCTCGCTGCAAGCGCCTCGACGACGGTCGCCGCCTTGCCGTCCGGATGCGCGTGGTCGCCGATCTCGACGCGCCCGAGGCGCAGCCGCTCGATGAC
>DPSD01000321.1:424-3845 GCA_003538495.1 Accumulibacter sp. | reverse complement strand
CGAGGCGCAGCCGCTCGATGACCACGGCCAGCGGCAGGCGCAAGCTGTCGGGCACCGACAGTGGCTCGTTGCTCGGCACGCTGGCTACCCGCAGGCGGGTCGCGGCGATGCCGGTGACCAGCAGCCGGGACTGCAGCAGTTCGGCCGGGCGCCAATCGAACTGCAGGTCTTCGAGCTGGACATCCAGCGTCGCGTCGCGCCAATGGACAGCCCGCAGGCCAAACGACTGGTCCAGCGAGCCCGTCGGTTGCGCGAGCGTCNNCCCCCCCCCCCCCCCCGTCCCGGCCGCCACGCCGATGCCCGGCCGACGCGCTCTGCAACGAACCCGTCACCGCCGACGATCACCGGGCGGCCATCGATGAAGCCGATGACGCCTTCGCCCGGGATTTCGGCCACGTCCTCGGGGATGGGCAGCGTCAGGCCCCGCTCTTTCGCCGCCGCCACGATGGCCTGCGCGACAGGATGTTTCGACGCCTGATCCAGTGCTGCCGCATACCGCAGGATGTCGTCAGCCCCCATCCCGTCATGGCTGTCGATGCTGACGATCTGCGGGCGCCCGTCGGTTGCGCGAGCGTCAGTTGCCCGCCGGCGAGTCGTTCGATGCTCCGGCAAACGACCCGAAAGCCGCTCTCGCTGCCAAGCAGCCAGGCTCCTGCGGCCAATAGCGCCAGGACGACGCCGAGCGGGGCGATCCAGCGCCAGTTGCGGCGCCGTGCGCGCGGAGGATCAACGGGCGACGCCGGGGTGGCCTCGCCGACTCGCGGCTGATCCGCTGGCTGCTCGTTCAAAACGGCACCGCCAGCGAAAAATCAAAGCGCACCTGGCCGTCGCGCTGGCCATACGCGAGGTCGAGTCCGAGGGGTCCGACCGGGCTTTTCCAGCGCGCACCCAGACCATAGCCCAATGCCAGGCTGAACGCGTCGCGACTGTCCTGCGCGTCGCCGGCATCGACAAAAACCGCCGCCCCCCAGGAGGGAGTGATCCAGTGCGTGTATTCGGCGCTCATCGTCATCAGGTAGCGGCCGCCGACGACCGCCGAACCTTCGGGGACGCCGAGGCTTTGATAAGCGTAACCGCGCACCGAGTTGCTGCCACCGGTGCGAAACAGGAAATCCTGCGGAATGCCTTGTCGCGAAGGCGCGAAGGTGACGCCCAACTCGCCGCGAAAGAGCAGTCCATCGCTGGCACCGAGCGCCACCCCCTGACTGTAACGGAGATAGGTACGCAGGAAGTTCTGGTCGGACAAGAGCTGTTTGCTGCCACCCCCCAGCTGCAGCTGCAGCGCGATCCCCTGCGCCGGATCCAGCGGCTCCGGCGCGTGCCGCCAGGTCCAGCCGGCCTGCGCCGTCAGCGCCCGATTGGTGGTCGTCGGCGCACCCTGCGGAGTTTGCTTTTCCTCCAGCCAATTGACCCCCAGGCGCTGCTCGACGCTGCCGCGCTGTTGCACGCGCGTTGCACCCACCGAGTAGCTGTCGAGCGCCAGGTTCTCGATGTCGGAACTCTGAACGGCCATGCCCACGCCATCGCGCCGACGGCGCTCGTCCGGCGGAAGGAAAACGTCGGCGTAGGCGGTCTGGCGCAGCTGCTCGATCCGCACGCCGGTGTTCAGCTCCCAGGCCCGGCCGAGCAAGTCGCTGCTACGGTAACTGGCCTCGACCCGGGCGCCGGTATTGGTACTGTACCCGGCGCCCAGCGACACCTGGTAGGGTGCGCGCTCGCGAACCTGCACGCGCACCGGCGCCGTCACGCGATCGTCGCCCGTCGCTGCCGCGGATTCGCCGGAATCGCGCGAATCGCCCTGCCCGAGCTGCCCGTCGCGGTCCAGCGAGACGATCACCGAACCGAAGTATGGGGTGTCCTGCAAGGCCGTCTGGAAAGCCTGCAGGCGTTCCTCGCGGTAGTCGGAGCCGGGTGTGACGCTGCGGTTGTAGCGCTCGACGAGGTCCGGCGAGTAGCGCTTCAGCCCGCTGATCGTCAGCTCGCCAAAACGGTAGCGCGGACCGGGTTCGACGACCACGCGCAAGTCGCCCCGCCGAGCCTCGGGATCGACTTCCGCGGCGCTATCCTGCAGGCGACCGCCCGCGTAGTCGACTGCCAGCAGCTCGGCCAGCAAGGATTGCTTGGCGTCGTCCCAGTCAGCCTGGCGAAAAGGCTTGCCGGTCTTGAGTTTCCAGCCGCTGCGCAGGACTTCCCGGCGCGCCGGTTCGATGGCGCCGGCAAACTCGATAGCGACGCTGCCGACCAGCGAGCGCGGCCCCGGGCGTACCTCGACCAGCAGTTCGCCAGCAGCATCACTGACCACCACCTCCGGCGAGAAGTAGCCCTCGGTAGCCAGTAAGCTGGCGACTTCGCGGCGCACCCGGCGCTCGAAGGCCGCCTGCGCCGTGGCGTCGTTGACTTCACCGAGATCAAGGTAGCTGCTGAGTAGTTCGCGCACCTCTTCCGGCGCCTGCAGTTGCGGGACGGCGGCGGAAACCGGGAGGGCAAGCAGCCAGGCGGCAACGGCGAACGGCTTGTGCATGGGGTGTCGAAGCGAGCTTGGCAAGCGGTGAATCCTGAACCTGACCGAAGTGTGGGCCGGCGCGTGATCGCGCGCGACGCCTGCCGGCCGATCTGACGTGCCTGCCGCAGGTCGTATAGGATAAACCCTTTGCGGCCAAGGTCGGCATAATCTGGCGGCAGGCGTGGATGGTGAATCGCGTCGACCTTGTCCATCCGCAGCGGGTCAATCATGCCATGGCCATCATCGCGAGCCAGTATCGACAACGGTCGGACGCTGCACATGCGCCCCCGCCGCGCGGGCGGCAGCGTCCATTCTTCGCGGCTGCGCGTGCCACCTGCGTACTGGCGCTGATGTTACTCACCTTGCCGCAGGTACTGACCGGCTGCGCTCATCTGTCGTCGCCGTCCTTGATTTCGCTGGACGGTTCGCCGATCGATGAGCTATCGCAGGTGGCCAGGGTCAGTCTGGATTCCCGACATCCTTTGCTGCTCCAGGGACTTGACGGGCATCCGCTGGCTACCACCCGAATCCCGAATGTTCTGGCGGCCGAGGTCTACGTCCTCTGCGGGGGACGGCACACCTTGTGGGTCAGCAGCGTTCCCTATGGCCACCCGCTCCTTCCACAGCGAATATCCTGCTACCAGATCGATGTGGCGCTGGACCGAGGTGCCGCCTACGTACTCGTCGAGGATCGAGGCCAGAGCCAGGCATTGGTGTTGCGCGACGATACCGGAGAGCCCGTGGCGAGCGGCAGGCTGGTCGATCGGCCGTGGGTTTTCGTGAGAACCTGCCGCTGGGAATGACGCGCCGGCCGCCTGCCGGCAGCGGTCTGCTGATCGGTGCAGCCGCCGGTGCTGCTGACCAAGGTCCATGACCACCTTCGATGGGTGATCGCGGCCATGCCCGCTGGCGGGCGCG
>DPSD01000321.1:0-192 GCA_003538495.1 Accumulibacter sp. | reverse complement strand
TGCCCGCTGGCGGGCGCGTTGCCGCCAGCGGGTTTCAGATCGGCGCCAGGCGATAGTCACGGCGCTGATCCGCGGCGCTCTCCGAGATGCTCAGCCGGCGCAGCATTGCGGTCTTCTTCTCGTCGTGGGCTTCCATGCGCCTCAGCACGTCGCACAGGACGGTCAGCGTTTGAACGATGTACGGGCCCTTGT
>DPSD01000448.1:9816-9946 GCA_003538495.1 Accumulibacter sp. | reverse complement strand
TCTTCCCCGAAGGAACCCGCGTCGCACCCGGTCAGACCTGTCGCTACAAGCCGGGCGGCGCGCACCTCGCCGTTCGCGCCGGAACGCGGGTGGTGCCGGTGGCGCACGACGCCGGCGAAATCTGGGGACG
>DPSD01000448.1:9314-9458 GCA_003538495.1 Accumulibacter sp. | reverse complement strand
CCGTCAGCATCGGACCGCCGATCGACCCCATCGACAAGTCGGCGGCCAGGATCAATGCCCTGGCCTCCGCCTGGATCGAGGGCGAAATGCGCCGCCTCTCGCCACACCGCTACCCGGCGGCGCCCGCCGATGCCCCCGCTGTTT
>DPSD01000448.1:8841-9017 GCA_003538495.1 Accumulibacter sp. | reverse complement strand
CCCGCCGATGCCCCCGCTGTTTGAGCAAGCCGGTTCCGCCGATCGGCCGGCAGCGACCGGCGAAACGGCGCGAACCATCGCCATCGGCGAGCGCACGGTCGCCTACGTCCTGCGCCGCGCCAGGCGGCGAACGATCGGCCTGTCGATCGACCAGCGCGGCCTGCGCGTCGGCGCGC
>DPSD01000448.1:8127-8517 GCA_003538495.1 Accumulibacter sp. | reverse complement strand
TCGAGGCGCTGCTCGTCGAGCACGGCGAATGGATCGAGAAGAAGCTCGACGAATGGTCCGCCCGCCGCGCTCCCGAACTGCTGCAGATAAGCGACGGTGTCGAACTGCCGCTGCTTGGCACAGTGCTGCGGGTCCACCTGGCGTCAGGCGCCAGCCGCTGCGTCTGGAACCTGCTCACCGGGCAGCCGACGCTCACCCTTTGCCTGCGCTCGCCCGCGGACGCGCCACGGCTGCTCGAACGGGCGCTGCGCGACAAGGCGCGCACGCTGTTCGACGAGCGTCTTGCCCATTACGCGGCGCAACTCGGGGTCCAGCCGCCGCGGCTGTCGCTGTCGTCGGCCCGCACCCGCTGGGGCAGCTGCAGCCCACGCAGCGGCATTCGCCTGAACT
>DPSD01000448.1:0-7854 GCA_003538495.1 Accumulibacter sp. | reverse complement strand
CATTCGCCTGAACTGGCGGCTGCTCCATTTCCCGCTGGCAGTGGTCGACTACGTGGTGGCGCACGAAGTGGCGCATCTGCGCGAGATGAACCACAGCACTGCTTTCTGGCGTCACGTGGAGCGTTTGTGCCCTGATTACAAAGCGCAAAGAGTTCGGTTGCGCGAGCTGTCCGGCACCGTTCCAAGATTCTGAAATGCTGAAATGGGCTTCGTGCGGATTGCGCCAAGCGGCTCGAACTGGCCGAAGCCTTGCGCCGCCGGGGTGTCCGGCTGGTCGCCAGAGCGACAGAGCAAAGTGCCCTGCTCAAGCTCGATAGGCGCTGCTGCCATCGATGTTGCAATGTTGGAAGCCAGAGCGGACATATCGAGCGTGTATTTCAGTATTGGCACTGCGCTCACGACGCCCGGCACCATGGCGTAAAGACACAGTTTCGCATCCATCTTGAGCGGGGGATACAGGCAGGAATGTGGTCTACGTGGGCGTTCATTGGGCTACGTTTAGCACTCAAGCCGTGCTCGGTCACTGCCTGCTTCGAGCCGCCGCCCAACCCTGCAATGCACCGGACCTCGCGCAAGAAGCCGCGCGAGGCCGGTGATTTTGAACGTTGAACGTCCGCTCCCAGCGAAGACGAAGTTTCCTTTGGCTCGCAACCAGCCAGCCGACTTCCACATGAAATCCAGCCGCCATGGCTCGCTTCCCCGGTCCGGTCCGGCCCAGGCCACCCACCTTGCCGACCACGTCACCGTGACCTCTCGCCAAGCACCAGATACCCGCCCTGGCTCTGTCTGTCGGCCGGACTGCGCGTGCTCGGTCGAAAGCCAAAGCCGCTTCGGCGGACGCTGTGCAGCGGCCGTCGATCTACCCCTTGGCGTGTCCCTGGCACTGGGTTACGCTGCGGCTGTCGCCATCCCGCATCGAAAGGCTGCGCCATGTTCCTGCCATCACGTTCCGCCCCTGCCCTCGCCCGCAAGCTCGCCTGCCTGGGTGCCGTTGCCATGCTGCTGTCCGCCTGCGGCAAGGAACCCGAAGTCGCTGCGCCGCCGCCGGCGGTTGCCAAATCCGCTGCCGCCACCGACACCGAAAAGGTGCTCAATGTCTATAACTGGTCGGATTACATTGACCCGGATACGGTCAGGAATTTCGAGGCCAAGTACGGCATCAAGGTCAATTACGACGTCTTCGATTCGAATGAAGTGGTCGAGACCAAGCTGCTGGCGGGCAATACGGGTTACGACCTGGTCATGCCATCGGCGCAGTTCATGGAACGTCAAATCAAGGCCGGCGTGTTCCAGAAGCTCGACAAGTCGGTGCTGAAGAACCTCGGCAACATGGATCCGGCGATCATGCGGCGCGTCGCCTTGCACGATCCGAACAACGAACACGCGATTCCCTATATGTGGGGAACCGATGGCATCGGCTACAACGTCGACAAGGTCAGGAAGATCATGCCGGACGCGCCACTGGACAGCTGGGCGCTGGTGCTCGATCCGAAATACGCGGCCAAATTCAAGGATTGCGGGATCTCGATACTCGATGCGGCGTCCGACATCCGCAGCATTGTCCTGATCTATCTCGGCAAGGATCCGAACAGCCAGGACGCCGGCGATCTGAAGCGGGTCGAAGAGCAACTGATGAAAATTCGTCCGTACGTGCGCAAGGTCAATTCCTCACAGTACATCGAGGACCTGGCCAACGGCGACCTGTGCCTTGCCGTCGGCTACAGCGGCGATGTGTTGCAGGCGCGCGATCGCGCCAGAGAGGCGGGCAAGGGTGTGCAGGTGGCTTATGCCCTGCCGAAGGAAGGCAGCATCATGTGGTTCGACATGATGGTCATTCCAGCCGATGCCAAACATCCGAAGAACGCGCATCTGTTCATCGACTACCTGATGCAGCCGGAAGTGGCGGCGGCCAATTCGAACGCCGTGCACTACCCGAACGGCAACCTGGCTTCGGAGCAATTCATCAAGCCCGAGGTGAAGAACGACCCGAGCGTCTTTCCGGGCGCCGCGGTGAAGGCCAAGCTGTCGCCGGAGCTGGCGGTCGGCGACGATTACAATCGCCTGCTGACGCGCACCTGGACTCGTTTCCAGACCGGTCGCTAGGCCACCCGGGAGGTGACATGGCTGCCTCCGAAGTTGCGTCGCCAGGCGTCCGGCAGCCGTGGAACGACCCCGCGGCCAGACCGTACATTCGGCTTGAACGAGTCACCAAGAGCTTTGCCGACTTTGTTGCCGTCAACGAGGTCTCGCTGAACATCTTTCAGGGCGAGCTGTTTTGTCTGCTGGGTGGTTCCGGTTGCGGCAAGACCACGCTGCTGCGCATGCTGGCGGGGTTCGAGGAGCCGAGCAGCGGCAGGATCTTCATCGATGGCCTGGACATGAGCGGCATCCCGCCCTACGAACGTCCGGTCAACATGATGTTCCAGTCGTATGCGCTGTTCCCGCATATGAGCGTCGAACAGAACGTCGGCTTCGGCTTGAAGATGGAGCATCGGTCGCGCTCCGAGATCGCCGATCGGGTGGCGCAGATGCTCAAGCTGGTGCGCCTCGCCGAGCTGGGACAACGCAAGCCTGACCAGTTGTCCGGCGGCCAGCGGCAACGCGTCGCCCTGGCGCGGGCGCTGATCAAGCAGCCCAAGCTGCTGTTGCTCGATGAACCGCTGGCCGCACTCGACAAGAAGCTGCGCGAACACACCCAGTTCGAGCTGGTCAATCTGCAGGAGCAGCTGGGAGTCACCTTCGTGGTGGTCACCCACGACCAGGAAGAAGCGATGACCCTCTCGTCGCGAATCGGGGTCATGGAGCGCGGCGGAATCGTGCAGGTGGGGACGCCCAAGGAGATCTACGAGTTCCCCGGCAACCGCTTTGTCGCCGAGTTCATCGGCTCGGTCAACATGTTCGAAGGCCAGCAGACCGCTGATGACGAAGGTCTGCTGCGCATCGCCTGCCCGGAACTCGAACGGCCGGTGCAGGTCGCGAACGGCATCGCATCAGCGCCCGCGGCCAGGGTCTGGGTGGCCATTCGGCCGGAAAAGATCCAGCTGTCGCTGACGCCACCGCAGGCGGCGGCCAACTGGACGCAGGGCCAGGTCAAGGAGATCGCCTACCTCGGTGACCTGTCGGTGTACCTGATCCGCCTCGCATCGGGCAAGACGATCCGCGTGACGCGCCCCAACGTTCGGCGTTGCGACGACCAGGACATCACCTGGGAACAGGAAGTGTTCCTGCATTGGCACGACAGCAGCCCGGTACTGGTCGGCGCATGAAGCCGGCCGTGCAGCCAGGCGGCAGCCAGCGCTTCGGCGCCGCTGTCCGGCGCCTGTCTGGCGAGGCCAGGAATCTGCCGCCGGTTCGCTGGACGCAGGCGCTACTGGTGCGCCTGGGAGTGCGTGGTCTGCGTGGTCGGACGGCGGTGATTGCCGTGCCATATCTGTGGCTGCTGCTGTTCTTCCTGGTGCCGTTCGTGATCGTGCTGAAGATTTCCTTTTCGGAAGCACAGATCGCCATGCCGCCCTATCAGCCGCTGCTGCACTGGGCCGGCGACCGCCTGGCCGACATCCGGCTGAACGTCAATCCCGGCAACTACCTGTACCTGTTCGAAGATAGCCTGTATCTGCGCGCCTTCGCCAATTCGCTACAGGTGGCGGCGCTATCGACCGCGCTGGCGCTGGTGATCGGCTACCCGCTGGCCTATGCGATCGCGCGTGCCGACGCCCGCTGGCGCGCCATCTTGCTGATGCTGGTCATTCTGCCTTTCTGGACCTCGTTCCTGCTGCGCGTCTACGCCTGGATCGGCATCCTGAAGAGCAATGGCCTGCTCAACAATCTGCTGCTCTGGCTGGGAGTGATCGATCACCCGGTGGTCATGCTGCAGACCGACTTCGCGACCTATCTGGGCATCGTCTACTGCTATCTGCCTTTCATGGTCATGCCGCTCTATGCCAACCTGGAAAAAATGGACCTGAGCCTGCTGGAGGCCGCCGAAGACCTCGGTTGCCGCCCGCTGCGAGCGTTCATCAGCATTACCCTGCCACTGTCGACGCCAGGCATCGTTGCCGGCTGCATGCTGGTATTCATACCGGCGGTCGGCGAATACGTGATCCCCGCCTTGTTGGGGCCAGCGGACTCCTTGATGATCGGCAAGGTCTTGTGGACCGAGTTCTTCAACAACCGTGACTGGCCGGTGGCGAGCGCGGTCGCCATCGCGCTGTTGCTGGTCCTGGTGGCGCCGATCGTGTACTTCCAGCGCCTCCAGGGGCGGGCCAGCGGAGCGCGCACGTGAAGTCGAAAACCTCGCTGGCCAGACTGTCGTTCCTGGTCTTCGGCTTTGCCTTCCTGTATCTCCCGATCCTGTCGCTGGTCTTCTATTCCTTCAACAAGTCGCGGCTGGTGACCGTCTGGGGCGGCTTCTCGACCGAGTGGTACGGCAAGCTGTTCGAGAACGAGCAGATTCTCGACGCGGCCTGGCTGTCGCTGCGCGTCGCGGCGATCAATGCCACCGGCGCAACGATCCTCGGCACGCTGGCCGGCCTGGCGCTGGCACGCTTTGGGCGCTTCCGCGGTCGCACGCTGTTCACCGGGATGATCACCGCGCCGCTGGTGATGCCCGAAGTGATTACCGGCCTATCGCTACTGCTGCTGTTCGTCGCCACCGAGCACGCCTTCGGCTGGCCCGAGGGCCGCGGCGTCAGCACCATCACCATCGCGCACATGACACTGACGCTGTCGTACGTGGCGGTGATCGTGCAATCGCGCCTGGCATCGCTCGACGTCTCGCTCGAAGAAGCGGCCATGGACCTCGGCGCGCGGCCGGCCAGAGTGTTCCTGCTGGTGACGCTGCCGATCATCTCGCCGGCGCTGATTTCCGGCTGGCTGCTGGCGTTCACCATTTCGCTCGACGACCTGGTAATCGCCAGTTTCGTATCGGGTCCGGGCTCCAGCACCTTGCCAATGGTGATCTTTTCGAAAGTGCGACTGGGGGTCAGCCCGGACATCAACGCGCTGGCGACGATCATGGTCTCGCTGGTTACCGTCGGCGTAGTGATTGCCGGCCTGGTGACGCGGCGCAGCGTCCGTGTTCGGCAGCGCGACCTGGAGATGGCCGCGGGTGTTCACTGACCCGCAGGTCCGATCAACCGGCCGGTGCGGCAGCTTGCGCTCGCCGATGGTGGCGCGAATCAACAGCGCGTACCTCCGCGGGCCGACCGTCGCTCCTCTGGACAAATTCTTCGATTGACTGCCGGGGCCATGACCCGCGATACTTTCTGGCCTGGCGTCGAATTTCCCGTACTTCTTGCTCGTCACGTCGATGATTATCCGCGCGCTCCTGCTGACCCTCCTGCTCGCCAGCTGCGCCGACAACTTGCTCGTCGGCTTTGGCGAAGACACCAACTACCTGACCTTCGATCACGCGAATTCGGAGCAGGTCATTGCCGACGTTCGTGCCCGGGCCGAAAAACTGTGCAAGCAGCGCAAACAGGTGGCAATCAAGACCGCAAGCGTGTGCTCGCTGGCGCGATGCACCACCGACTACCAGTGCGTCGACCGGGAAGAGGTCATCAAGGACGGGCTATAGCGTTTGGGAACGTCACGCGGCGATGTCATTCAGTGGTCAACGCCCGGACTTGAAATAGCCATCGCCTCGGCTACACTCTTAACCGTCAATCAGTTCCGCCGCGGTGCCGCCCTGCTGCCCTGGCCGCGCATCGCCAACGATTCAGCTTCTCCCCGGCTACAGCTTCAGCACAATCGGCGCAAGCTCCTCACCGGCTGGCAGGACCCGGCCGATGCACGCCGCCTTGGCGTAACCGAGCGACCGCAGCGCCTCGAGGCACGCGCCCGCCCGCCCGGCCGGCACGCTGGCCAGCAGGCCGCCGGCGGTTTGCGGATCGAACAGCAGCGGATAGTTGGCGTGCGCGCTGCCGTCCCGCTGATTGCGCAAGGCGCGGCGCAGGCGGACGTTGGCCGGCTGCAAGGAACTGAGAATGCCCGCCGCGCTGGTCTCGACAGCGCCGTCGAGAACCGGCAAGGCGGCCAGATCGATCTCGGCGTCGACAGCCGACGCTCGCGTCATCTCGACCAGATGGCCGAGCAGTCCGAAGCCGGTGACGTCGGTGCACGCGGTGGCGCCGTGCTCGCGCAGGCACTTCGCGGCCAGCCGGCTGGACTGCTCCATCGACGCCAGCGCCTGGTCTAGCCAGCGGCCGCTGGCGCGCAGGCGAGCGTGCGCGGCGAACAGCGTGCCGGTGCCGATCGCTTTGCTCAGGATCAGCCGGTCGCCCAGGCGCATGCCGCCCTTGCCCAGCACGGTATCCATCGCCTCGTCGATCAGGCCGTTGATCGCGAAGCCGAGCGCCAGCTCGCTGCCCTCGCCGCTATGGCCGCCGACCAGCGCACAGCCGGCTTCGTTGAGCACCTCGACGGCACCCGACATCATCTGGAAAAGCGTCTCCTCGACCTTGCTCTCGAGCCCCGGTGGCAGGGTGGCGATGGCGGTCGCCGTCTGCGCCTCGGCGCCCATCGCGAAGACATCGCCGAGCGCGTGATTGGCGGCGATCCGGCCGAACAGCCAGGGGTCGTCGATGAAGGCGCGAAAGAAATCGACGGTATGGACCACCGCCTTGCCCGGCGGCACCCGCACAATGGCAGCGTCATCGGCCGCGTGCAGGCCGATCAGCACGTCGCCGCGTTCGAGCGGGCGCACCGCCGCCAGCGCCCGCGACAGCACCGTCGCGCCGACCTTGGCGCCACAGCCGCCGCAACGCATGGCAAGCGCCGAGATCGCCTGCGCCGACTCGGCCCGATCGAGCGGAACGCGCGCGGCGCGGCCCGGCGGTCGCGCGGGCATCGGCGACAGGTCGTTGAATCGGGCCATGAAGCGTCGGTCGATCCAGTCCTTCCAGCGCCACACCCAGGCGCCCTGAAGATGCAGGGCGCCGCGTGAGGCGACGGCGTAGCGGTCGCCGGTGCTGATCAGCGCCAGCCAGCGCGCCTGCGGCCGGTAGGCGCGCAGCGGCCGCTCGATCACCGAGCGGCGCAGGTTGTCGGCCAGCGGCCGGCCCTGGCGGACGGCGAAGACGCCGGCTTTCTCGAGCGGCGTGGCGAGCATTGCCGCGCAGTCGCCGGCGGCAAAGATCAGCGGATCGCTGACGCTCTGCAGGCTGTCGCGGACCAGGATGAAACCGCTGTCGTCGAGCGCCAGGCCGGTGTCGCGCAACCAGGCGGCACCACCGGCCTGGGTCACCCAGACGATCTCGTCGGCCGCCAGCAGCTCGCCGCTGCGGGTGCGCAGCTGCCCGCTGCTGACGCCGCTGACTTCGGCGGCGCGGTGGACGATCACGCCGCGCTCGGCCAGCACCCGTGCAAAACGTTGCCGGACGCGCGCGTTATGCGTCGGCAGGATCTCGCGATCGGCGGAGAAGAGGTGGAAGCGCAGTTCGTCTGGATCGCGCCCCAGTGCCCGCAGCTCGCCGCGCAAGCGATACTGCATCGCCAGCGTCAGTTCGACGCCACCGGCACCGGCGCCGACCAGCGCGATGGTGGTCTGCCCGGCGTGCCGGCGAACGCGTTCGAGCAAGGCCAGCCAGCGCTCGTTGAAACGGCGAATCGGCTTGACCGGAATGGCGTGCTCGGCGGCGCCTTCGACACCAGCCACCGCCGGCATCGACCCGATGTTGATCGACAGGCGATCGTAGGCCACCGGCGGGCGACTCCGACAGAGCACCTTGCGCTGCGCCCGATCGAGACCGGTCACCTCGTCGCGGAAGTAGCGTGCGCCGGCAAACTCGGCCAGCCGGCGGAGGTCGATATGCACTTCGTCGAAACGGTAATGGCCGGCGATGTAGCCGGGCAGCA
>DPSD01000015.1:707-3455 GCA_003538495.1 Accumulibacter sp. | reverse complement strand
CACCAGATCGCCGATGAGTTTGTCGTTTTCGATCCTCAGGCCCATTGTCGTCTCCTCGCTGCAGTTGATTTTACAGCGCCGGCTTGGACACTGCCGAATAGTCTCGCGTGCTTCCAAAAGAAATTAAACCAATTATTTGAATTTAAAGGAGTATCTTTACGGTTCCAAAAATTGGCGCAATTATTGCTTTTGTTGACGGCAGAGAGTGGTATGCAGCTTCGTGTTTGGGGCGAGGATTGGCGGCTGCTCTTTACGGTTCGTCAAAAAGTGATCATCTGAAGGAGTCACCATGAAAAAGGATGTTAGTCTCGCTTCGCCAAAGCAGCTGGCGGTTCTCCTGGCGAGCGTAGGTATGCTGCTCGCACTGCCCGCCGGGGCGACGGTTGTCGACGGGCTGAGTGCCGACGCGCAGGCTATGGCTGTCGGCGGCACACCCGGCACAGACGGTCCGAATACCAGTTCAAGCTTCACGTCTGCTAACGCTAACAGTAGCAGCGGCATCTTTTTTGCTAACGGTTCGTCTTTTGGCAACGCGGTGGGTCCTTACCGCGCCAGCGGTGACGGCAGCGGCAAGTTTGACAGCAGCGGGCATTTCATTCGCTCCTGGGGTATTACCAATGACAGCGGTGTCGCACAGCACTACGCCTTCAGCTTCTTCATCTATTATGGGAGCTTGTCGGCAAGCGACAATGGTGCCGGTGGCACGGGTTCCGCAGGATACAAAGCAAGCATTACCCGTGACGGTACAACCTCCTTGTTCAAGAGCGAAGCCGAGATCAAAAGTGATGGTACCCTGACGACGAGCGGAACCATCCTGGATGGGGCCACGCAATCCGGCTCCAGCTATTTCTGGAACGGCACTTACGTTAACGTCGATCTTGGCATCCTGAATTCGGGGCAGTCAACCAGTATCGTCTATGATCTGGTTGGCTACGCGCATGGCGATTATGGAACAACTACCGATTGCGGCTATGGTGGCTATGGCGAAGTTGCCACCTTCGCCGCCAGCGTCGGCGAAACCCAGTGTACGGGCTCATCCCATGGGTCCCTTGGTGATCCCGACCAATCGAATAACACGCCGATCCCCGGCATTGGCATTACTGCGACGGCGGTGCCCGAACCGGCCACGCTCGGCTTGCTGGGCATGGGTCTGGCGGCACTCGGTTTCAGGCGGCGCCGGCAGCGAGCTTAGGAGGCAAGCCCGTAGGTCCGGCTAGCCTGCACAGGGCCTAAGCCGGCATTCGTGGTTCAGAATGTCGGCTTAGGCTACGCTAACCCGACCGACGCGAGTCCGCGTCTCTGCTCGGCGCCTTGGTGGCGTCTGGTCGCACCTGACGGGCGTCTTGGCGCCCGTTGCGTTTTCCGGGGAGAGCGCTTGCTGGATGGCCACGATTGTACTGAACTGGGAACTGGGGGCAGCTCTTGGACATGTTGCGCGCTACCTGCCGATTGCGCTTCAGCTCAGGGAGCGAGGGCATCGGCCGGTGCTGGTCCTGCGAGATATTTCGCGCGCCGAGGCGGTGCTCGGTCCGTATCGGATCGAGTTCCTGCAGGCTCCGGTGTGGCTCACCCCGGTGTTCGGTTTGCCACCAGACCTCAACTTCACCGAGACACTCTACCGATTCGGCTTTCTCCATCCCGAAGGACTGCTGGCGATGGCGATGGCCTGGCGTGGCTTGTGGGAACTGCTGCAGCCGCAGTTGCTGGTTTTCGATATGGCGCCGACCGCCTTGCTCGCCGCTCGCGGTCTCGGCATCCCACGCCTGCTTCTCGGCAACAGTTTTGCCGTTCCGCCGCGCGTGCGTCCCTTGCCGCGTTACCGCTGGTGGACCAGTGGCGCTGGTGAGCAGGCGCGCCTCGCGGAAACCGACGAGCGGAGCACGCGCAACTGCAACACCGTTCTGCAAAGACTGGGCGCCCCGCTGATCCGTCAGGTGGCCGATCTGTTCGAAGCGGAGGCGACCTACATCTGTGCGCGGCCGCCGCTCGATGTTTATGGTGTTCGCCAGGATGGCGAGTATCTCGGCCCGATCAACAGCCTGAACATGGGTGCCGACCCGCTCTGGCCGTTGGGCGACGGAGCACGCGTCTTTGCCTACCTGAAGTCGGACTACAAGCATCTCGAACCCCTGCTCAATGCCATCGCCAAGAGCCGGGCGCGCTATCTGATCTACGCGGCGGGACTGCCTGAGCAAGTCCGCAAACGCCACGAATCCGAGCATGTCACGTTCAGTGCAATACCTCTGCGGATGCGTGAGGTGGTCAAGCAGTGCACGGCGATCATCTGCCACGCTGGCGGGATGACCGACATCGCCCTCGATCACGGCAAACCGCTGCTGCTGCTACCGATGCAGATGGAACAGACGATGACCAGTCACCGTGTGGAAGTCCTCGGTGCCGGCGTTTTGCTGCCCATTGAAGGTAACCCGGCGGTGTTGCCTCGGCTGATCAAACGCTTGCTGGAGGATGGCCATCTCGCCGCGCGTGCCGAAGCCTATTCTCGGCAGTGGCCCAGTACCGATCAGACGCCTGCTGTAGCTCGGGTAGTCGATCGCTGTGAAACGCTGTTGAAGCACGCAGATCTTGCAGCGGAGACCTGATCCCGCACTGAGCGCTGCAGGCAGTGCCTGGCCGAATATTTGCGGTCAGGCGAAGATGCTGCCGATGATCCGGCTGACCTGACCGGCCAGATCGGGGCTCAGGCAATCGACGGTCTGCGGCCGCAGCGTGTTGCCGATCGCCTGGCGA
>DPSD01000015.1:0-386 GCA_003538495.1 Accumulibacter sp. | reverse complement strand
CTTGGCGAGCTGGCGGGTGGCGTAGATGCCACGATCGCGCAGTTCGCGACGGGGCGCGAGGCCGTCCTGGACTTCCCACACCTGCCGGTAACCGACGCAGCGCATCGACGGCAGATGAGGATGTAAGTGGTATGTTTTGCGCAAGCACTCGACTTCGGCCTCCAGCCCGGCGGCAAGCATCGCTGCGAAGCGGTCGGCGATGCGCTGGTGCAGGACGCTACGATCCGAGGGCAGCAGGCCGACCGAAACGAAGCGGTAGGGCGGCGCCGCTTTCTCCTCGCTCATGATCAGCGCCGACAGCGGGCGGCCGGAAAGGCGAAAGACTTCGAGCGCGCGCTGGATGCGTTGTGCATCGCTGCGCTGCAGGCGCGCCGCCCGTGCCGGAT
>DPSD01000437.1 GCA_003538495.1 Accumulibacter sp. | reverse complement strand
GGCAGCATGAACTCGGCAATCGTCGTGCTGGCGCCGACAAGCAGGCTGCCGCTCATTTGCCCGGTCATTTCGGCGACACGAATATCCAGTTCGGTGGATAGCCCGAGGATGCGCTCGGCGTAGTCGAGGACGAGATCGCCCGCCGCGGTCAGCGAGATGCGCCCCCCACCGCGATCGAAGAGGCGAGTATTGAAGCGCTCTTCGAGCTGCTTGATCTGAAAGGTCACGGCCGGCTGCGTCATGTGCAGCGCTTCCCCGGCCTTGGTAAAAGAAAGGTGCTTGGCGACAGCATGAAACACCTGCAGGCGACGATCCGCCATAAGTCCTCTCCCGGTTTCGACTTATTCCAGTATTCAAACACAAAAGCGGGGCGCCGGACAGAGAGCCGATTGCCCGATTCGCAGCGACGCCGCAGCCTGTCGTAACAAGTTGCGGCCTTTCATGGTATAAGCCCAGCATATCGGAAACCGCCCCATCCGGAATATTCATGCCTTTCGGCTTCTACATCATCATGGCTGCGCAGTTTTTTTCAGCGCTGGCCGACAACGTTCTGCTCATCGTAGCCATTTCGATCCTGCGCGAGATGCACGCGCCGAGCGAATATGAACCGCTGCTGAAGACCTTCTTCACGGTTTCCTACGTGCTTCTCGCCGCTTTCGTCGGCGCCTTTGCCGACTCGATGCCCAAGTGGCGGGTGATGTTCATCAGCAACGCGATCAAGATCGTCGGTTGCGCGATGATGTACTGGGATGTGCACCCGCTGTTGGCGTATGCCGTGGTCGGCCTCGGCGCAGCCGCCTACTCGCCGGCCAAGTACGGCATCCTGACCGAGTACCTGCCGCACCGCCTGCTGGTCGTCGCCAATGGCTGGATCGAAGGACTGACGGTCGGCGCGATCATTCTTGGCGTCGTCATCGGTGGCTTGCTGATCCGGCCGGACATCGCCGAGTCCATGCTCCGTTTCGACCTCCCGCTTATCGACACCGGCGTCGATACGGTCGGCGAGATGGCGATCTGTTTCGTTGCCGCCTTTTACCTGCTGGCGTCGCTGTTCAACCTCCGCATTCCCGACACCGGCGTCGATCACCGGGTGCTGCACAAGAACCCCTGGTATCTGCTGCGTGAATTCAACCATTGCCTGCTGCTGCTCTGGCGCGACCGCCTGGGCCAGATTTCACTGGCCGTGACGACCCTGTTCTGGGGCGCTGGCGCCACTCTGCAGTTCATCGTCATCAAGTGGGCCGAGAGCGCGCTGCAACTCGACCTCTCGAAGTCGAGCATGCTGCAAGGCGTGGTCGCCATCGGTGTCGCGCTGGGCGCCGTCGGCGCCGCACGCATGATCACCTTGCGCAAGGCGGTACGCGTGATCCCGCTGGGAATCGCCATGGGGATGATCGTGCTGGCGATGAATTTCGTGCAGCAGCTGTGGCTGGCGGTACCGCTACTGGTCCTGATCGGGGCGCTGTCGGGATTCTTCGTGGTGCCGATGAACGCCCTGCTGCAACACCGTGGCCACATCCTGATGGGTGCCGGCCATTCGATCGCCGTGCAGAACTTCAACGAGAACCTGTCGATCCTGGCGATGACCGGCGTCTACTTCCTGATGGTCCGCTCCGAGATGTCGATCTACCTGGTGATTACGCTGTTCGGCCTGTTCCTCAGCAGCTCGATGTTCCTCGTCAAACGCCGCCACGAAGCCAACCAGCGGCAGCACGATGACGTGATCCACCTCGACGACGGCAAGCATTGAGCCGCTCCGCCGGCGCCACCGACTCCGCTACTTTGCGGCATTGAGCTGCTTGACTCCCGCCACGAAGCGCGCCAGCGTCGCCGACAGGACGCCCCGCGGTATCGTCAGCTCGATCAGCTGAAAGCGACCGCGCGTCGCTACCGCCTGATCGAGCGCCGCCTTGAGTTCGGCGCGGCTGCCCACCCGTACGCCATCACCACCCAGTCCGGCCGCCATTTCGGCGAAACCCCAGTGCCCGAGGTCGTTGAACGACGATTCCGGCTGGAAGGTGCGCAGCATTTCCCAACTGGCGTTGTTGAACACCAGGACGATCGGATCCCAGCCGTAGCGCTGGCAGTTGCCGAGTTCCCAGCCCGTCATCTGGAATGCCCCGTCCCCGACCAGGATCAGCGGTCGCTGCCCGGTCGCGGCCTGCAGTCCCAGCCCTGCCGGCACGCCGAAGCCCATCGTCGCGTAATACCCCGGGGCGACCAGCGCGGTGTGTTCGATGTCCATGGCGGTAAACAGGCAGTCGCCAATGTCCGAGGCGATCGGCAGCTTGCCGTGTTCGGCCATCAGGTCGTTGACCGCCGCGGCAATATCGGTCGGCGTCAGCGTCGCCTGATCGGCGACCATCCCGCGCGGGAAACTGCGCGGCGTCATTGCATAAGCGTCTTCGCCGGCAGGAACGCGCTCCAGCAGCCGATCGACCAGCGCCGTCAGCGGAATCTGCGGGTAAGTATGGTGGGCGATCGTCACCCGCTCATCGAGTGCCTGAATCGTCTTGCGCAAGTCGATCTTGCTCGCCGAAACGCCGAAGTTGGTATCGCAGACGATCACTCCGAGCAGGAACAGCCCGTCCGAGTTCTCGACCAGTTCGGTCACCTCGGGCAGACCGGCAACGCCCATGTAGGTGCCGATCAATGGGACGTCGGCATCGGCCAGCAGGCCGCGGCCCATGAAACTGGTGACCACCGGCAGACCAAGTCGGCGAGCGAGCTCGGCCACCCGCTCTTCGAGCCCGAAGCGACGGACCTCGACACCGACCATCAACGCCGGCCTGCTGGCCCGCTGCAGGCGCGCACGAATCTCGTCGACGCAGGCCTCGAGCGCGTCCTGATCGACTGCCGACACGGGCAGTGGCGGCACCGCTTGACAGGGTTCGCCGACCATGTCGCGCGGCAGTTCGATATACACCGGCCGCGAGTAGCGCAGACAATTGCCGAGGACGCGGGCGATGCCGGCCGGCGCCCGCCCGGCGTCATCAAGCCGCAACTGGTCGCAGGTAATCTCCCGGAAAATCTGGAACTGTGAATCCAGCGTCTTGGCCTGATGGTGCAGCAGCAGACCGGCCTTCGACTCGTTCTTGCCCGGTCCGCCGGAAAGGACCACCAGCGGCGACTTCTCGGCATACGCCGCAGCCACCGGGTTGATCATGTTCAGCGCGCCGGCACCGTAGGTGACGGCCGCGACGCCTAGCCCGCCGACCATCCGGACCGCCGCGTCAGCAGCAAAACCGACGCCCGGTTCGTGCGACAGGGTGTACAGCGGCAGGATCCGTGATTCCTCGATAATCTTGAAAAAAGGCAGCGCAAAATCGCCAGGGATGCCGAAAATCTGCCGGGCGCCATTTGCTTTCAGCGCGTGCAGCAGCGATTCCGTGAGGTTCATCGCGATTTCTCCCGTCTAGTGGAAGACCACATGATGACAGCAATGCCGCGCAAGATGCATTGGAAATGGCGGCGAAAACCCCTATACTGCGCACACTTCATGCGTGAAACGGCCAATTGATGTCAAAAATCACCATCGACCGCTACGATCTTGCACTGCTCGAAGCGCTGCAGCGCAAAGGAAACGCCACCAACGCGACGCTCGGCGAGCAGATCAAGCTCTCGGCGTCGCAGATCAGCCGGCGCATCCAGCGCCTCGAAGAAGACGGCATCATCGCCGGTTACGTCGCCCTGCTCGCCCCGCCAGCGCTGGGACTGGGGGTTACCGCCTTTGCCCAGGTGATCCTCGAAAGCCATGGCGACACCGCCAGCGAGACCTTCGAATCCGCGGTCGCGGCGATGCCCGAAGTCCTTGATTGCTTCTCGATCAGCGGCGACGCCGACTACATGCTGCGGATCGTCGTCCCCGATCTGGCGGCGTTCTCGGAGCTGATGATGAAGCGCATGTTGTGCTTGCCAGGCGTCGCCCGCATCAAGACCAGTATCGCGCTGCACACCGTGAAGCAGACGCACATCATGCCTCTGGGTCACCTGACGCAGCCGAGCAAGCCGCGCCAGCGCGTCCGCTACGCCGACGACTAGAAGCGTCCGCGGCTTCCGCAAGCTGCCGCCGCAGCGCTAGAGCAGCAGCGGCGCATTCGGCAGCTCGTCCGGGTTCTCGCCCGGTGCGGGAAAGTGTTCACGCAGCGCCTCCGTAATCGTGTTCAGCGCCAGTAGCGTGCCGCGTTCGAACTCGCCAGCCTGAAAAGCGCTCTCCACCTTCCGGCAGACACCGCGCCAGAACTCTCCCCCGACCCTGGCGTCTATCCCCCGGTCGGCGACGATTTCGACCCGTCGGTCGATCAGTTGGAGATAGATCAGCACGCCGCTGTTGCAAGCCGTGTCCCACACTCCCAACTGGGCGAACAGCTCGATCGCGCGCTGGCGCGGCGTTTGATCACGCCAGAGTCCCGGCAGCGGCAGGTTGCCTTCGACCACCACCCGCAACTCGCCAAGATGCGTCGATTCCGAGGCGGCGACGGCCTGCTCGATGCGGCGCAGGAGCGTCGGCGAGAAAGCGCGCAGTACCCACCAGTCGGGCAGCAGCAGGTGCCGCAGGAGCCTTGTCAATTGCATCACCAGCCTCCCGAAGCGCCGCCGCCGCCAAAACGGCCGCCGCCCCCTGAAAAGCCGCCGGAGCCGCCCCCGCCACCACCCCACGGCCCGCCGCGCGAAGACCCGACAACGGGACCCAGAACTCCGGCAAACAGCGCGGCAAGGAAGGCGACCAGGCCGACGAGCGCCGCCACCAGCAGCGACGAGAGCAGCATCGCAGCAATCACTCCGGCGGCTACGGCAATCATGGCAGCCGCCAGAAAACGCCCGAAAATGGCGCGCAGCACGCGCCCGACGACGAACACCAGGATGAAGCCGGCGATCAGCAGCGTCTCGAAGGGTTCCTGGCCGCCAGTCGGCGTGCTCGCCGCCGCCCGTGGCGGCGGCAGCGGCTCGCCGCCGATCACCTTGAGCATCGCGTCGACGCCGGCATCGATACCGCCGGCAAAGTCCCCTTGCTTGAAACGCGGACTGATCGTTTCGCTGATGATGCGCTTCGCGGTGGCATCGTTCAGCGCGCCCTCGAGACCGTAGCCGACCTCGATGCGCAGCTTCCGGTCGTCCCTGGCGACCAGCAGCAGCGCGCCGTCGTCGACTCCCTGCCGGCCCAGCTTCCACGCCTCGACGACGCGCAGCGCGTATTGCTCTACGGCTTCGGGTTGTACCGTCGGAACGACCAGTACGGCGACCTGCGCGCCCTTCGCACGCTCGAACGCGGCCAGCTTCGCTTCGATCATCGTCCGCTGCTCGGCGGCGAGGGTGCCGGTCAGGTCGGTGACCCGCCCGCCCAGCGGCGGGATCGGCTGCAATTGCGCGCCGAACGCGAAACCGACCCCGAACTGCAGGAAAACGGCCAGCTGCCAGGCCAGCAGCCGCAGGAAGATAGTGGTCATCGGCGGCTACGCGCTGGCATGCGGCTAGTACGAGGGAGCCGGGGCGCTTTTGCCGGCGGCGGCCGGCGCCGAGAAATCGACCTTCGGTGCGGTCGAGATCGCCTTCTCGTTGTCGACCGTGAAGTTCGGCTTGACGCTGTAACCGAAGATCATCGCCGTCAGGTTGTTCGGGAAAGTGCGCACCGAGACGTTGTACGCTTCGACCGACTTGATGTAGCGGTTGCGGGCCACCGCAATCCGGTTCTCGGTCCCCTCCAGTTGCGCCTGCAGGTCGCGGAAGGCGGTGTCCGCCTTGAGCTGCGGATAATTCTCGGCGACCACCAGGAGTCGTGACAGGGCGCTCGTCAGACCGGCCTGCGCCTGCTGAAACCTGGCCAGGGCGGCGGGATCATTGACCAGTTCCGGAGTCGCCTGAATGCCGCCCACCTGCGCGCGCGCCTGTGTCACCTGGGTCAGCACTTCCTTTTCGTGGCTGGCGTAGCCCTGGACGGTGCTGACCAGATTGGGGACCAGGTCGGCGCGCCGCTGATACTGGTTGATGACCTCGGCCCAAGCTGACTTGACCGCCTCGTCACCGGTCTGGAAGGTATTGTAGCCGCAGCCGGAGAGCAGGCTGGAAAGGACAATGACGAGGGTCATGAGGCGGATGCGCATGGCAGCTTCCTTCAAGGCAAATGAACAGGCTGGTGGCCAGATGGCGACGGTCAGCGATTTCTCAAGATGGCGCGAGGCACTCAGAGCGATGGCGGTTCCGCCGGTTCGTCCGATTTGGCGGCACGCAGCAACGCGCGGGCGCGGCACAGGTCTTCCCAGGCCTTGGCCTTGTCGGACATGGTACGCAACAGATAGGCAGGATGATAGCTGACCACCACCGGGATGCCGGCGCCGGCGCTGTCCGTTCCCCGGTAGGCGAAAGGTTTGCCCCGCAAACTGGCCAGCGAGCCCGTCTCGCCGAGGACCGAGTGCGCCGCCGCACGGCCCAGGAGGACGATCAACCGGGGGCGGATCAGCGCGATCTGGCGCTGCAGGTAGGGCGCGCAAGTGGCCATCTCGGCAGCCTCCGGGGTGCGATTTCCCGGCGGGCGGCACTTCACCGCGTTGGCGATATAGACGTTCTTGCCGCGTCGCAGATCGATCGCCGCCAGCATCGCATCAAGCAGCTGGCCGGCCGGCCCGACGAAAGGCTCGCCGCGCGCGTCTTCTTCGGCCCCCGGTCCTTCGCCGATGAACAGCCAGTCGGC
>DPSD01000433.1:2989-6318 GCA_003538495.1 Accumulibacter sp. | reverse complement strand
GGCATGAACTCGGAGCCGATGCGGCTGGCCGGCACGACGGTCACCGCCATCATCACGCCGGCCAGCAGCAGGGTGACGATCTTGTTGCGCATGACCCACTGGATGATCGGCCGATAGACCCAGATCAGGAAGCGGTTCACCGGATTCTTCTGCTCGGGCATGATCCGCCCGCGGATGAAGAAGATCATCAGCACCGGCACCAGCGTCACCGACAGGACCGCCGCGCCGGCCATCGCGAAGGTCTTGGTGAAGGCCAGCGGACTGAACAGCCGCCCTTCCTGCCCTTCGAGGGTGAACACCGGCAGGAAGGAGACGGTGATGATCAGCAGCGAGTAGAACAGCGCCGGCCCGACTTCCTTGCAGGCGCGGATCATGGTCGCCGCCCGATCGTGCCGGGTGGCGTGCGGCGGCAGGTGTTCGAGCCGCTTGTGGGCGTTCTCGATCATCACGATGGCGGCATCGACCATCGCCCCGATGGCAATCGCGATCCCGCCCAGGCTCATGATGTTCGATCCCATGCCGATGCTGCGCATGGCGATGAAGGCGATCAGGATGCCGATCGGCAGCGTCAGGATGGCGACCAGCGCGCTCCTGACGTGCATCAGGAAGACCACGCAGACCGCGCCGACGATCAGGCTTTCTTCGAGCAGCGTCCATTTCAGGTTGGCGATGGCGCGCTCGATCAGCGTCGAACGGTCGTACACCGGAACGATTTCGCTGCCTTCGGGCAGGCCCGGCAGCAGTTCCTCGATCTTGGCCTTGACGTTGGCGATGACGTCGAGCGCGTTCTGGCCGAAGCGGGCCATGACGATCCCCGAGACGACCTCGCCCTCGCCGTTCAGTTCGGTGATCCCGCGTCGGCCGGCCGGGACGATCTCCACCCTGGCCACGTCGCGCACCAGCACCGGCGTTCCGCCGTCGCTCTTGAGCACCAGCGTCTCGATGTCGGCGACGCCCTTGAGGTAGCCAAGGCCGCGGACCATGTATTCCTTCTCGGCCAGTTCGACGACGCGGCCGCCGACGTCGCGGTTCGATTCGCGGATCACCTGCGACAGACGCGCCAGCGAAACACCGTAACTGGCCAGCCGGTGCGGGTCGACGGTAACCTGATACTCCTTGACGAAGCCGCCGACGCTGGCCACTTCGGAGACGCCCCCCGCCTTGGTCAGCTGGTAGCGGACGTACCAGTCCTGGACGCTGCGCAGGTCGGCCAGTGACTGCTCCTTGCCGGTCAGCGCGTACTGGAAGACCCAGCCGACGCCGGTGGCGTCGGGGCCGATTTGCGGCGCGACGCCCTGCGGGAGATTGCCCTGGACGGAGCTAAGGTATTCGAGCACCCGCGACCGCGCCCAGTAGATGTCGGTACCGTCCTCGAAGATCACATACACATAGGACGCGCCGAACATCGAGAAGCCCCGCACCACCTTGGCCTTCGGCACCGCCAGCATGGCCGTGGTCAGCGGATAGGTGACCTGGTCTTCGACGACCTTCGGCGCCTGCCCGGCGTAAGGCGTGAACACGATCACCTGCACGTCGGACAGGTCTGGAAGCGCGTCGAGCGGCGTTTTCTTGACCGCGTAGACGCCAGCAGCGACGATCGCCAGCGTCGCCAGCAAGACCAGAAAGACGTTGCGCGCCGACCATTCAATCAGCCGATCGAGCATCTCAGTGGCCCTCGTTCGCGCTCTTGGCCGCCTTCTCGATGCGCGTGATCACGAACTCGCCGTCGCCCCGGTCCTCGAACTCGAAGCGCATCGGCGTACCGGGAGCGATCCCCTTGGCCACTGCGGGGCTGGCCAGCCCGAAGTCCATGGTCATTGCCGGCCACTGCAGGGCCGGAATCGGCTGGTGCGTGACCGAGACGCTGTTCGACGCCAGGTCGAGCGAGTCAATCGATCCCGTCGCCTGATACGATTTCACCGCCGTCTTCGCGCCCTTCGCCAGGCTCACCGGCTGGGTGGTATTCGTGGCATCCGGCGCGGTAAAGGTCGACAAGGCGGCCTTCAGGTTGCTTTCGGCGTCGATCAGGAAGTTGGCCGCGGTAACCACTTCGTCGCCGGCCTCGAGTCCCTCGCTGATCTCGACCGCTTCGCGGCCACGCCGACCGATCTTGACCGCTTGCGGTTTGTACCTGCCCTCCCCCAGCACCCGCAGAACGACCTGGCGATCGCCACTATCGATCACCGCCGACGCCGGCACCGTCAGCCGCGGCGCGTCGCCAGCGGTGGCGATTTCGACATGCGCGAACATCCCCGGACGCAGCAAGCCATCGTGATTCCTGAGTTCGAGCCGCACCGGCGTGGTCCGCGTCGCGGCATTGAGGGTCGGGTAGAGGTAAGTCAGCCGGGCGTCGAAGCGCTGCTCCGGGAAGGCGTCGATGATCACCCGCGCGGCGTCGCCGAGCTTCACCTTGGCCAGATCCTGTTCGTAGATGTCGGCGATCACCCAGACCGTGGACAGATCGGCGATGCGGTAGATCGCCGTGCCGGCCATGAAGCGCATGCCCTCGACGGCCTTCTTTTCGAGCACCACGCCGCTGGCCGGTGACGAAAAGGTAACGATCGCGGCCGGCGAGGCGGCGGCCCCCGCGACCTTCCAGTTGCGTAGCCGTTCGCGAGCGGCCTCGGCGAGGCGCCGGGCGCCGTCGCGCGCCGCCGGATCGGCATCCACGGTGCGTTGATCGAGTTCCTCGGCAATTCGCAGCTCTTTCTGCGCCGAGACCAGCTCCGGGCTGTACACCGAGAACAACGCCTGTCCCTTGCTGACCGGATCACCGGTTGCGCTGACGTAGAGCCGCTCGATCCAGCCTTCGAAGCGCGGCGCCACGTCGTGCACCCGGCGCTCGTCGACCTCTACCCGGCCGACTGCGCGCAAGGCTGCATCGAGGGCGCGCACTTCGGCACGGGCGGTCTTGACCCCCAGCGTCTGGAGACGCGCCGGGCTGACCTTGACGACGCCCTCGCCGTCGCGTTCGTCGCGGTCGTCGCCTTCGTAGACCGCGATGTAGTCCATGCCCATCGAATCCTTCTTGGGTTCGGGCGAGGTATCGGGCAGACCCATCGGATTGCGGTAGTAGAGGATCTTTCGCGCCTTGGCGCCGGTGTCCGCGGCCGCACCGGCAGCATCGCCCGCTGCAGGCGTCGTGGTGGCGGCGGACTGCTGTCTGCCGACCCAATAGCCGCCGGCCAGCGCGACGGCGATGGTCGCGATCGCGGCGACGGCCAGGGCAATTCTTAAACGGCGGTTCACAGCGGTGCTCCGGTCAGAAGTTCAAGTTCGGCCAGGCGAACGGCGGTGTCCACGTCGGCGTCGAGCAGCGCCAGACGGGT
>DPSD01000433.1:0-2671 GCA_003538495.1 Accumulibacter sp. | reverse complement strand
CTGCCGCTCGGCGTCGATCAGGGTGTTGAAGTTCACCCGACCGCTTTCGTAGCCCGACTGCGCCGATGCAAAGGTCGCGCGCGCTTGCGGCAGCAGCGTGTGCTGCAGCAACCGTGCTTTGTCACGGCTCGCCTCGAAGGCCGCGAGCGTCTCGCCGAGGCGCCCGGCGAGACGCGTTTCGGCCGCCACCACGCGGCCCTGCGCTGCCTCCAGCTTGCGCTCGGCCTCGCGCTCCTGGGCGCGGCGCGACGACTGTTGCAGTGGAATGGTGAAGCCGACCATCACTTCCCAGTTATCGGCGGCGTTATACGGACGGTTGTTGGTCAGCCCTACGGCGAAGTCAGGATAGCGGTTCAGCCAGGTCAGCTCACGGCTTTTTTGCGCCGCGACGACGCCGAAGCGTTCGCGCGAAACCTCCGGCGAACGATTCCGGACCTGTTCAAGCAGCGCCTCGTACGACACCCCGGCGGGAACCGGCGGCAGGCGATCGGGGTCGGCCAGCGGCGCGTCGCCGGCGCGTGCCAGCAGAGCGTTGAGTCTGGCGGCGCTCTCGCGCCGCCGGCGTTCGGCTTCGACCAGATCGATCTTGACGCTGGTCAGCTCGCTCTGCGCGCGCAAGGCGTCTTGCTGCGGCACCAGGCCAACGCCGTAGCGGGTCAAGGCAATCTTCTCGATGGCATCGAGCAGGGACAGCGTCTCGCGCAGGATGCGGATCTGGCCGCTGGCCTGAAACTGCCGGGCGTAGGCGGTCTTGATGCGGTTTTCGACTTCGAGCACGCTCCCGTCCTGCATCGTTTCGACCTGCCCGGCCTGGGCCTCTGCCACTTCGCCGCGCAGCCCGCGCTTGCCCCAGAACGGCAGTGGCTGGATGAGGCGGTAGCGCGTATTGCCGACCTGGCCCGGCAGCAGGGAGGGAGACCGTCCGGAATTCACGGTGTTGGTGAAATCCATCAGTTCAAGCTCGAAGCGTGGATCGGGCAGTGCCGCGGCCGGCTCGACGCGTTCCCGGGCCGCCTGCGCCTCGAACGTGCTGACGCCAAGGTCGGGGTTGTGCTCGCGCGCGTAGCTGAGCAAGCCGGGCAGCGAAGCGCCAAGCAGCGGCTGTGCGCCCTCCTGCGCATGCGCCAGTGCAAGCGGCCAGGCGAGCAAGACGACGAAACTGCTGGCGACCGCACGGCGCGCGGCGGCCAGGCGGGGCATGGAAGAGATCATCGGTCAACAGTCCCGTAGGCAGCGTCAGGGTGGGTCAAACGGTCGAGCAGGTGACGCGGGTCAGGCAGATCCGGGTCTGGCGAACCTGCCAGGACGGTAGCGGCCGCTACTTCGCCAGTTCGATGGCGGTGACTGTCAGGGCGTCGCCGACGTTGTCCGCAGTGAAGCTTACCGCATCGCCCGCCTTGACCTGGTCAAGCATCGCCGGGTCGCCGGCGCGGAAAGCCATGGTCATAGGTGGCATCCCCAGATTGGCGAGCGGACCATGCTTGATGGTGATTTTCCCGGCGGCTTTGTCCACCTTCTTGACAGTGCCTTGGGACGATGCCGCTGTGACCCTGCTGGTGCTGCTTGCCGCCTGGTGCTGGTGGTCATGCTCAGCGGCGGCAACGACCGGGTTGGCGAGCACCAGGGCCAACAGTGAAGCGGCAGGGAACGAGAAGTTCATGGCGGGTCCTATCGGAGAATGATCAAGAAATGCAGACAGGTACCCGAGGGGGTCGCCTGGTCGAAGGCTTCCGTCGAACGCGCAATACCGCCTCGGGAGCACGGCCGCCGATGATGCGCATTCGACGCCGTCAGAAAGCTGACCAGCCGATTACATTTCTGTAATAGGGCTCGGCGATCAGCAACCGCCACGGCCCGCTCCCGGCCAGAGGCATGGCCGTCGACCCGCCTCAACTCTGCAACTCAGCCCGATTCCTGAAGAACTCCAGCGCCTCGGGGTTGGCAAGAGCTTCGACGTTCTTGACTGCGCGCCCGTGAACAACGTGCCGGACCGCCAGTTCGACGATCTTGCCGCTCTTGGTCCGCGGGATGTCGGCGACCTGCAGCACCCGCGCCGGAACGTGCCGCGGCGTGGTGTTCTGGCGGACCTGCTGCTTGATGCGGTCGATCAGCGCCTGATCGAGGCTCGCGCCCTCGCGCAGCTTGACGAACAGCACGACGCGCACGTCATGCTGCCACTCCTGGCCGATCACCAGCGACTCGACGACTTCCGGCAACTGCTCGACCTGACGGTAGATTTCGGCGGTACCGATGCGCACGCCGCCGGGGTTGAGGACGGCGTCCGAGCGACCGTAGATGATCATCCCTTCGCTGACGGTGAGTTCGACGAAGTCGCCATGGCACCAGATGTTGGCGAAGCGATCGAAATAGGCGGCGTGGTACTTGCTGCCGTCGGGGTCGCTCCAGAAACCGACCGGCATCGCCGGAAACGGCGCGGTGCACACCAGTTCGCCACGCTCGCCGCGACCGGCCGGAATCGGCCGACCGTCGTCGTCGTAGACGGCGACCGCCATGCCCAGGCCGCGGCATTGCAGTTCGCCGCGGTACACCGGCAGGATCGGACTGCCGAGCGCGAAGCAAGAGAGGATGTCGGTGCCGCCGGAGATCGACGCCAGCAGCAGGTCGGCCTTGATCTCGCGATAGACGTAGTCGAAGCTTTCCGGAGCCAGCG
>DPSD01000234.1 GCA_003538495.1 Accumulibacter sp. | reverse complement strand
CCTGGAGACTTCCTGGATGGTAAGCGGATTTCAGCGGTCCTGGCTGCTGGTGTGACTGACAGGTCTGTGGATTTCAGACCCACGTTCCACAAGTGTAACTTGTGATAGATGCGATGCAAGCAAGTCGGCTCGAAAATGCCGATCAGGGTCAGGAGGTCGGCGAGTCAAGTACATGGAGGTTTGTGAAGGCATCGGAAATGTAAGCTTTCAGACCAACTCTCCTCCTCGCTCGAACGCGCGATAGTGCGGATGATCCGCGACGGCCAGCATTTCTCGATCCCCGGCCGAATCGCCATAGGCGTGCAACTCGACGCCAGACAAATCGCCCAGCAATGACTCGAGGCGCCTGACCTTCTCGGCCCCGCGACAGTTGGGCCCTGCGAGTTTTCCGTCAAATACGAGATGGCGCCGTGCCAGCGTCGTGCACAGGAGGTCATCGAAGCCAAGTTTTTCGGCCACCGGGGTCAGATACAAATCCAGCGAAGCGCTGACCATGACGATCCTGTGCCCGCGCTCCCTGTGCCACTCGACGCGTCGCAAGGCTGCTGGACGAAAGAGAACTTCGATAGCGGCAGCGTGTGCCTTTCCGGCATCCCGCAGACGCTCGACGGACTCGCCGAGGAAAAGGGCCTCGACGATTTTTTCCTTGAAACGATCCCGATCCGAGAGGCACGCCGCAACCTTGAGCGCTTCCGGGGTCAGCCGCAAGAAGGCCAAACGGACGCGGGATCGCCCGAAGGTGCTTTCCAGGAACGGGACGAAGGTGTCCCTGGTGGTCATCGTGATGTCGAAATCGAAAGCTGCAACCACCGGCCGCCCACTGCCAGTCTTCATGGACAGTCCACCATCTGCACGACGACGAGCCTTCCCCCATCGCCTTTGGCAAGCAGCAACTGTTGACCGTCCTTGAGTTCCACTTTCCCGCCAATGGGCACGGGGGTCTTCGTCGAGACCTCAGTAAGGTCGGGCAGGCCCTCGTTCACGAGCCACCAGATGTCCTTGTGCAGGACGAAGTAGCCGACGCGCTTTTTCTGGGTATCGGTCAATTTCTCGTTCGGGGCAAGCAGCCTGTTGGCATGCCACAGGAAAAGTGACTGCCCCGTCCAGACCATCAGGCGATGATTGTCAGGACGGTACTGCCCCTCCCTGCGTGAGGAATACAGGTTGAGCACCGGCAACTTGCCTTGGTAGGGAGTGCCACAGAAGGGACAGCGAGGCTTCGTCGAATTGTCGAAAACATACCATTTCTGGGCGCAGTCAGGATTCCGGCAAGGCTGGATGAGGTCGACCGTTTTCACCAGGGCGGTTTCCCAATCATCGGCCGAAGGACGCTCTGCCGGGTCGTGCAGGCCCTCCACGAAGGCTTTGAGGAATAGCTTCGAGAGGTAGGGACCGGTGACGGTGTAGGGGATGATCGACGTGTCCGCCCATGGCAACTCGGTCGGTTTGGCGTCCGCCACCTTGATGCGGTTGCTCGTATCCGTAGGATGCTCGACAAAAAGGGATTTCTCGCCCATGGTGAGGGCCTCGTCGCGCTGCTCGTCGTCCACATCGTGCACCTTTCCCCCCCGCAGCGGATGGCGATAAAGCAGGTACATGTAGATGAGTACCGCCAAGGCGTGCTGGTCCGTTTCGCGGCGCGGGAGTTTGCGGTTCGGGTCGTCCCTGGCCAGATGGTTCGTCATCACCACTTCGGGAGCAATGAAGTCGGGAGTACCAACGACGTCGGGAGGATACTTCGGGGGTACCACGAGGCCGTCCACATCAATGACGCAGGCAAGACCTCTGGAGGGGTCGACCAGCACGTTCTTGTACGACAGGTCCGAATGGGCGAGCCCGGCCATGTGCATTCGACGAATCGCGCGTGCCAGAAGCAGGCACACCCTGAGATGATTGAGCCAGTCGCCGAGCTCGCGAGGGTCCATGAAGCGGTTTCTGAGGTTGGCCGCCGCAAACCACTTCCCCTCTTTATCCTTCCCCTTGATGCCGAGCATATCGTTGTTCCTGGAACCATGCTCGAAGAAAAAATGTTTCGGGTAGGTAGGGGCGACGATCCCGATGCGCTCTCCATACAGGAGTACCCCTCTCGGCCAGCAGAAGAGATTCTTCCAGTAATCGCCACCCACGCCGCTGAAGATGCTCTCCCACTTGGCCGAGGCGATTTCCTTGAGACGATCCTTCTGTGCTTCGAAATCCGCTCGCGACTGGTAAAAACTGTTCTCTTTCTTGAAGAAAGCGACGACGTACGATTTGTCGGGCGACATATAGACGTCCTTCATCGCCCCGGAAGCAATGATTTCGTCGACGAATTCCACGTTCTGCCCGTCCAATGTCTTGCATCTGACAACCGTTGCCATCAGCGGCCCCTAGGAAACACAGGCGTAGAGAACGGCAATTGTGCGGTCGTCATGATGTCCCGGAGCAAAGAAGTCGAGCCATTGTATTAAAGCCTTCTCGGGTTCCGGTGATGCCAGGAAAGGGCTCATCTCTTCCCATAGAGCATCCCATTTCCTTGCATCGATCAGACCGTTGTCGGTCTCGAATCGCGGATCGGAGATCCCGTCGGTCATGAGGAATACCGCGCACAGGTCCGTGTAGCGGCCGACACCCACGCGTTTACCGAAAGCATGGTCGGTCATGGCCGCGCGATCAAGAAAGCGAGTCTGGCCTGCAAAATCGCCACCGTCTGGCGTACCCATCAGGCGGACTTTCCCTTGCGGGCCATAGGCGGCGATCGCCCCGTCACCCAACCAAAAGCTTGCGAGAAAGGTCTCGCTTCCCTGACGCTTGCTTACCGCGGCGAGCAAGGTGGTTGCATAATCCTTGGCCGGCATGCCCTTGGCCTGTGCCTCTGCGTCTATCGCCTGGACGGCCAGGCTGCCCATCTTGTGAAAAAGGTAATGGAATTCGTCGCCGACCACCTTTCCGGCGACCGCCGGTTCTTCATCCCATTCGGAAATCGCGGTGTCCATCCTTGCTCCGAAGTCTCCCGAGAGACTGGAGACGAGATGTCTGCCCGCCACTTCTGCTGCCAGTTTCGAACCCCATCGGGAATTCTTCGCGCTGCCCGCTCCGTCGGCCACGATCAGAACGCTCCAACCCGAATCCGCGTCGTGGTGGACGAAAAAATCGTCGTCACGAAACGTACCGGCATGCTCGTGTGAACGTCCTCTCCGGCTGGCCGCAGCAATTCGGAAACCGTCGCCATCGACCGTCGTTCCATCCGTATTCGTCTTGAAATAGGGATCGTCGGCCGGTGGATCGACCTTCTTCCAAAGGCTGCGCGGATCTGGATTGACAATGAGAAGGCATTCTCCCGACACCCATGATGTGCGGTCGGCTGTCCATTGAAGGCTGATTTTGTAGTCTCCACCGACGACGGGCACCCCTCGTAACTCCACGTCGTCGTACACCTCCAGCCCCACCAGTTTGGAAGGCAGGCGCACATCCCGGACGCGCACGGGTGCGCCGGAGGAGTCGGTCCCTTCGATTTTCCCTGCGTAGGACTGTCCGGCCTTGGCGTTGGGGATGTGGAAGGAAGCTGTCGGTTGAGTGAGGATCCTGGTATCGGCGGGATCGACCGAGTCGCTTGCCGACACCTCCGGAGAAACCATCGACTCCAG
>DPSD01000119.1 GCA_003538495.1 Accumulibacter sp. | reverse complement strand
ATTTCGTGGGCGTTCCTACGTGCCGCGATGGGTGCACATTTTCAGCTCGATCTTCATGAAAACAGTGATCTCGGCGAGTTCCTTGCTGCCTATCGCGGGCAATCCGTCGCCACCGCACTCACCGCGCCGCTCAGTCTGTATTCGGCCCGGCTGCAAGGACCGCTGGCCTGGGTCTTCGGCAGCGAGGGGCTCGGCGTCCGGCCTGCCGTGCTGGCTGCGACCCACCTGCAATTGCGCATCCCGATGCCCGGCGCCACCGAATCTCTGAATGTTGCTGCCGCCGCAGCAATCTGCCTGTTCGAAACGCTGCGGAGCCGGCAGTGTCATCGGGCGGAAGCCCCAGTTGGGCGTTCCGCCCAGCCGCATGGATGACATGCGACCGCAAGAAGGGCATTATTGTTTCGCAGCGGAACCATAACGATTCCGGTACAGGGCTTCGATCAGGTCGCACGCGCTGGCAATCCGAGGCGCACCCAGAATGGACCTGCCTTCGCGGTCAACCCGGGCAATCCAGGCGCGTGGGGTTTCGCTCAGACGACGGCCGAGCCCCAGGACGGCAAACTCATGTTCCAGAGCCCGGAACGAACGTATCTCCTCGCTGAGTACGACCTTCGCCGGATCGCCAGCCCCGGAGTTCTTTCCGCTGGATTTCCGTATCTGCCCGGCGCGTCTCAGCGTCAGCCACGCCAGCAGCGTGGCAAGTGCCAAGGCGGTTACCGGGTGCTCGGATGCGGCCATGTCGCGCTGCAACTCAGCGAAACGTCGCCAGGCGAAAGACAGGAGATCCGACAGCGGTCGCCAGAACGGTGCCGCATCCTCCTCGACCGTCAGCCAGGTGGATGGTGTCGTATCGACCTCGATCCACTGGCCATCGACAAAGGCCTCGGACCAGGCGTGCGCGTGCCGCTGCCGCACCAGAAAAGCCTTTTCGAGTCGGCTATATTCCTGCGCAGAATAGCCGGTGACATAGCGTGCCGGAATGCCCAATGCCCGCAGCAGCAACACGGTGGCGGTTGCGAAATACTCGCAGTGGCCAGCGCGGTCGGTCAGCAGGAAGCGCTCGATGTCGCGTCCGCCGCGCTGCTCATCGCCCAGGAACAGCGTATAGCGGAAGTGCCCGGCGAACCAGTCCTGCAGGCCCATCAGTCGTTCGCGCTCGCTTCTATTGGTCAGCGTCGCAAGTTCAGGCAAGCGCAGCAGCAGGTCGGCAAAACCGGACGGCAGCGACAGGTCGGCGGCCTCGGGCTTGCTTGATGCCGCAACCGCCTCCCTGGCCACCACGACGTCGACTAGCGGCGGTGCTTCGTCAGCTCGAACGACACCATAGGCGTTGCGCTGCAGGATCCCAGGCGCAGCGCCGATATGTTCGGCGCCGACGGGTACGGGGATGATTGCGACACCCTTGCGGCTTTGTCCGTGCAGCTTAAGCCAGGGCTGGCCCTTGGCCGGCGCGGCAAGCAGCGGCGCAAAAGAATCCTGCCGCGCCACCCAGGCGCCATTCGCGTACCGGGTGAACACGCCGCTGCGCAGTAGCAGCGGAGCAACGGCGGGTGGCGCCTGCTCGACCCGCCAGAGGATCCGGTCGGAGAGCTTGACGCGGCCGAGGTCACCGATCCGCGTCTGGCTCTGGTAGGGGTCGGCATCGGTATCGAACAGGATATCGATGCCCCATTCCTGCAACGCGAGTTGACCACGCTGCAACCCTACACTCGCACCATAACCCACGGCAACCGCGAGCAGCGAAGCGAGAGCGAAGGCGGCAAGCCCCTTCCCGCGAGGGGATGGCCGCGCCAGGAGAAGCCATGTCAGCATGACGGTAGCCAATGCCCAGAAAAACCACGGCGATGGCTTGGCCAGCGCGCTTGCCGAGAGCATGGTCATGGCCAGGTAGGGTGCGCTCAGCTTGGCTACGTGGTCGGCATCCGGGTGCGTCGAGCGACGCAGCGTCAACGCCAGGTGCCGCAGACGGAGCCGCGTTTCGCTCAGCGCTTCGAGCAGCAGCAGCGGGAAAAGCGCGGCGGGCAGCCAGCCGGTACCCGCCAGCAATCCTTTCGGCAAGCCCTGCGCCAGGAGAAAACCCCCTACGGTGAGCAAGACCGCCAGTGCAGACAGGTCGACCGCACGGTTCAAATCGCGGTCTGTCAGGGTCAGCCGCAGGCCGCTGGCGGGTGCCAGTAGGCGGGTAAGGGCGAGCAGAATGCCCAGCGCGTCCTGGCCGGTGGCGAAGCCCCACAAAACCAGTCCGGCCGCTTGCAGCCACGCGGGCGTCGTCATGTCGCCGGCGTCGCGGCGGGTGCTTCGGGAACGGCGATGCGCCTCAGGATGCCAGCGAAGCCCGCATCGTCACCAGCGAAGCGCGCGCCATTCGGCTCCACGACCCACACTGCCGGTCGCACACCGCGCGCCAGCAGGCGCCGGACCGCGTTCTGGCGGGGCTCGTCCCAAGCCAGGAAGATGGCAATGACTGACGACACTTGTGCGGCGTTGCGTTCGAGCGTAGCCAGCAGGGAATCGATACTCGCCGGTGGCGTGGGCGCGACCGTGGCGAGCAGGCGCAGCAAGGCATCGGCGCCGCCGAGACCGCGGCCGGCGGTGACGCGATGCACACGCTCGCCGACAAAGATCAGGTCGAGCAGGCTGTCGGCGTCGCGCGCTTGGGCGACCAGCCAGGCCGCCATCGATACTGCCGTTTCGAAAGCCGGTGCGAACGGATACGGTGCAGCGGTGTCAAGCAGCAGCGCGTGCCGCGCGAAGAATTCCTCCTGGAATTCACGTACCACCGGCTTGCCAGTGCGTGCGAAGCTGCGCCAGTGGATGGTCCGCAGCGGATCGCCCGGGCGGTAGTCGCGCAGGCAACGGAACTCCTCGGCGTCGCCGACGTGCTGCGCCAGCGCAATGCCACCGGGCTGGAGCAGGCGATGGCTGGCGGCGGGCGGCAATTCCACCGGCAGGCGCGTCGGCAGCACCGCTAGCGTGGCCTCTCCTGCGTTGACCGGTACGCGCGTTTCCACCAGTCCGAGCGGACCGGGGATGACAAGCGCAAGACTCTCGAAAACGGCGAGCCCGCGTGCCGTTGGCCGTATCGCGACTTCGATGTCGACACGCTGGCCTGGAAGTAGCGGCGGCATACTGATCCGTTCCACGTCGATCGCGCGTAAGCGTCGCAATATCTCCAGGAACGCCGGGTAGCCGATCCGCTGGTCGAAGCGGTTGCTTGCCGCCGCTCCCCGAAAATGCTCGAGTGATGTCGGCGATGGCCAGGGCTGGCGCAACTGTTCGACGAGGCCGCCTGTTCGAGTTGGCTGCGTACGTTCATTCTGCACTTCGATGCGGTATCTTGCTGGCTCACCAGACGTCACGAAGTCGGGTAAATGGCGGCGCACGCTCAAGCGTGGCGCACGACGGTGCACAAGGACAGCGGCGGCAGCGTCGACCGCAACGACGCTCGCGCCGAGGGAGAACAGCATATGCGCAAGATTCGATTGGGTGTCGAGCCCAAAAGCACCGGCAAAGGCAGTGAGCGCGACAATCACCAGTCCGGCTGGTGTCAGCCGCTCGCGCAGCCAGCGCGACGCCACGAAGACGAAGCGGAAGAGCGCAAGTTTGTGCGTGGCCACGGCCTATCGCCAATCAGAGTGGCACGGGTATCCGCCCGAGAACGTCGCGTACCACTTCGGCACCCGTGGTGCCCGAATAGCGCGCTTGCGGATCGAGCGCCAGGCGATGGGCGAGCACGTCGGGCGCGATATCCTGGATCGTGTCCGGCGTGACAAAGGATGCGCCATCGAACAGCGCCAGTGCCCGGGCCAGCTGGAAAATCGCAATCGAGGCGCGTGGGCTCGCGCCCATCTGAACCGCCGGATGGCTGCGCGTGGCCTGGACCAGGGTGACGATGTACCGGCGCAACACCGGCGCCACCGTGATTCCGGCCGCAGCATCGCGTGCCGCCAGCAGACCGGCGACAGTAGCACAAGGCACGAGCTGGTCAAGCGGATGCCGTGCGGCGCTGTAGTCGAGCAGACGCTCTTCCTCTTCGGCACTCACATAGCCCAGGCCGAGCCGGATGCCGAAGCGGTCCAGTTGTGCCTCGGGCAGTGGATAGGTGCCGGCCTGCTCCACCGGGTTCTGCGTGGCGATGACGAAGTAGGGTTGAGGCAAAGCTCGCCTCTGGCCATCGACCGTCACCTGCGCCTCGGCCATGGCTTCCAGCAGTGCCGACTGGGTACGCGGCGAAGCCCGGTTGATTTCGTCGGCAAGGAATACATGGGCGAACACCGGTCCTTCATGGAAGCGGAAGGATTGTGTCTTCGCGTCGAAGATGGAGACGCCGACGATGTCGCTGGGCAGCAGATCCGGGGTGAACTGTACCCGCGAAAAAAGTGCCTCGACCGAACGGGCGAGTGCCTTGGCCAGCGTCGTCTTGCCGGTGCCGGGGTAATCGTCCAGCAGCACGTGCAGGCCGGCAACCCAGGCGGAAACGATCTTGCGCACGTTGGCGTGCTGCCCATGCAACACCTTGGCCAGGTTGGCCGCGATGGCGCGGGGAGCGGTGATATCGGTCATGGCGGAAGTCACTCCGGTGTCCACCTTCGACGAGGTCGTCAGGAAGATGCGGCTGGTTTCACGCCGTAACCGGACACATGCTCGCAGCGGCCAAAGTTATTCTGACGCTTGTGAGCACGTTCTGCTGCCTGCAGCAACAAGAACAAACGACGCGGCTTTCTGCGCCACCGCTCGACGACCATGAAGCGCTAGGCGGCGCGACGGCGGCTTCGTGTGAGGCCAGCGATGCCGATCAAGGCAAGGGCAAGTGTCGAGGGCAGCGAAACCTCCGCAGAAGGCGAAATACTTGCAGTCACGGGCAGATCGCCTTCCGGATCGAGATCGGCCTCCAGATCTACGACTCCACCCACCGAGATCGTCACGATACCGATTTGGGGCACATCAATGCTAGCCGTACCCAGGGAAATATTGAGCGTGTCAAAGCACCACCCCACCTTCAAGGAGCCCGATTGCGTAAGCGTTCCCGAAACACCATTGATCGTGATGGCGCGGTCCAGACTGAAGGGGTTGAGAACGCCATCCGAACAGTTCCCGGTGTCCGGACCTGCCGAGCCGCCACCGGTATGTCCCGGAATGAAGGTGAAGGTGAGCGGAGTAAACGAAGGGGGCAACGCCAGGTGGTCGGCAGTGTACGTATCGCCCGTGAGGCTTATCTGATCGGCCCCAGGGTCCTTCGGATAAATCCCAAGGTCCCAGCAGTTTCCGCTGAAATCTGGTACCGCCGAGCCAGCAGAGGGGGCAAGATCGGGTCCTTTGCAGGCGCCAACGTCAGTGAGAGCAATTGGGGCGATAGTGATGGTCAGAAGAGCGGCCGATGCGGTGCCCGACATCCCGAGTACCGCCGAAATTGCCAACCCAAGCGCAGAAATCCACCGAGTCAGGATGCTTTTCATCGTTCTTGACCTTTCGTTCAATCGTACCGTCGTTTCGTCTGAAGCAATTTTCGTGCCAGAATTTTACAAACGTAATTATGTTGTTCTTGTTATTCTATTTTCGCACCTTCCGTGGAGAGGTAATTTCCCCTAGCCAGGCCGCAGGTGTAAAGAATCCCGACACTGAAGACCCTGTGGCTGTCTACTCGCTTGGGTCGCCGAAGGATAGGAAATCCAACTCCAGCATCCAGAGTATAGTATAGGAGCCTTCCGAGCCACGGCTGGTTATCGTCACCGATGTAGGAAAACGGGATCGAGTTCTCGGGGTGCGAATCAAAGTGTTGGTCGAAGTACTTTGTTCGATGGAGAGGCGTTGGCATGGGTGATCACCCCTCCCCCCTCGCGGGGGGGGGGGTGGGGG